>CANHJG010000017.1 GCA_947461205.1 Opitutia bacterium | reverse complement strand
GGTGCCTCCGCCGCCGTGCCAGCCCGCGCCTACCCCACCCGCGTCGCCACCGTCCCCAGCACCCCCGGCTGCGTCGCCTTCTGGGACTTCGTGCAACGCGAGCCCGCCGGTGCGCACCGCTTCACTGCCTACGTTCCCGCTGTCGCAACTAACGCCTTCCCCCTCGAGTCCGGAAATTACATCCACGACTACTGGGGCGAGGGCCGCGAGGCCACCCTCGGTCGCGTGATACATAGCTCGCGCAGTGTCGGCTTCACCGCTGGATCCGCGGCGTGGCCGTCTTCAATCGCGCCCTGGGCGTCCCCGAGCTCGCCCTCCTCGCCGCCTTGCCCAAACAGCGCCCGGTCTACCTGACCGCACCGCGATGAAACGGCCCGCCCGGCTCTGCGTTCTCGCCCCTCCCCTCGCTTGCGGAGTCACCGCTGCAGGGAGCTAGGCGCAACCTCTCCCGCCGGCCACTTCACCCGCCGCCCCCAGCTTGACCGATTCCGCTCGTTTCGGTTTCTCCGCCGCAGCCGATCAACGGTGGGGCGTGGGGGCCGTTCCGCTGCAACGGCACCTTCAGAACCAAGCCCTGAGAACTTCCCTCGCTGCCGCGGCCGCTTCGCGGCAAAGACCGCGCGCGAATTCAGCGCCGCGCCCCCCGCGGGCAGCGGAGGCTAAACCTTAAACGGTTCGGCTCCTTTCAGCCAAACCTGGGCTCGTTCCCAGAATCCGAAGTAGCCGCCCCGCGCCAAAGGAAAGAGCGCCGTATCATACGGCCGCCGAACGAGCACGAGGTTGATCCCCACCGCCAGCAAAGCCGATCGGATTGCCGGCAAGGCTTCCCGCACCGGGCCGACAAACGGCGCCAGCGTCACCACAGAGTTGAGACGATCGCGCTGCGCCCAATCGACCATCGCCGCGGGCAGGGTTTCGGTGTGTTCAAGGTCGGCCGGACAACCAAAGTGGGCCCCCGCTCGCGTCACCGCGTCGTGCATCGCGCCCCGCAGGTAGGATTCGCTCAGCGGACTCGGCCCCGGCGATGCGTCCCTTCGCCCGCTAAGAAAAGCCCGGCACGAGGTTGGGCGCAGTTCCGCCAAGCGGGAGGTTTCGACGGAGAGATCATCGCTGTGCAGCCAGAGACCGCAGCGCCCGGTGGCGGCTTCCGGCCGGCCGGGCCAATCGTTCAACGGTCCGATGGACAGGTCGGCGGTGTCCTCGACGATGGCCGCCGAGACGTGGGCATCGTCCAGACGGTCCAGTCCAGCCAGGTCGTCCCTCCACGCTGGATCCGCGTATTTTTCGAGGTTCGAGCGGCGGACGAGGTAGGTTTTACCTTTTGTCTGCAGACCCGCCACCCACCGCCAGGAGAGCGTATTGCTCGCAGGATCGGCGTCGAGGAGGTGCCGGAGAAAAAAGTCAGCTCCGAGCGCCCAGGGTAGACGCTCGCTATGGATCCAAAAACTGGCGAACCACATCCGGGCATGGTTGTGCAGGTAACCGGTCCCGACCAATTCCCGGACAAATCGATCCATGATCGCCACCCCGCTCCGACCGGAGGTGATTTCCGCCACCCGCGCCAGGGTGTTTTCCGGCGCGGACACGCGCAGGCGGGCGACCTGTTCGCGGTAGTCCTGCCACACCCCCGGGCGCAGTTCCAGCCAACCCTTCCAGTAGGTCCGCCAGACCACTTCTTGCACAAATTTTTCGACCGCCGGAAACGGGTGGGCCGCCAAAACGGTTTCGAGGATCTCGGCTTCCGACACGAGCCGATACCGGACCGCCGGCGACAATCGGGACACGTGCGGATGGCCGGCAACGACCTGGTTCCGCTGGGCGCCATAGTGCGTCGCCACGGACAGAAACTCACGCAAACGCACCCACGCCTCGGCGCGGGTGGGGGGAAAGGGTTCAGAAGACCTCATCGCGCAGAGTGCATGACGAAGCGCGGGCCGCAACCTCCGGTCAAAGAACAGCGGAGCGAGGCAGTCAAACGGGGCTCGGCTGTGGCGTTTGGGGTCAATCGCGGTGCGCCTCCCCGGTCGCCCGGCCGACCTGTCGGCCACCCCCGGCCGCTCATCTCCGACCAGCATCCTCTGCCGATTCACCCTTCCTTCGCTCGATTTTTCGCCCCATCCCTCCTTCCGTTCCCCCGCTCCATGAACCGCCGCACCTACCTCGCCTTCACCTCGCCGGTCGCACGCGTCACCGCGCTCCGCTGCATCCCCGCGCTCCTCCTGCTCACCGGCTTCACCCTCCCGGCTGCCACCCCCACCGACCGCGTCGCCACCGTCACCCACACCCCCGGCTGCGTCGCTTTCTGGGACTTCGTGCAACGCGAGCCCACCGGCGCCCGCCGCTTCACCGCCCACGTGCCGACCGGCGCGACGAACGCATTCGCCCTCGAGGCCGGCAACTACGTCCACGACTACTGGGGCGAGGGCCGCGAGGCCACCTACGCCGATTTCCCGCTGCTCGGCCGCGGTCCCTTCGGCGAGGCCATCCGTATCCGTCACGAAACCGACCCCACGTTTCGCCCGCTCCTCTTCATCCCGCGCGCCCGGCTCCATGACTCGCCGATCGACCTCAAAGGCCCCCATCAATCCGTCACCGTCGTCGTCTGGGCCATTCGCGAGAGCGGCAACCACGCCCTCGCCGGCATCTGGCACGAGGGCACCGATCTGAAACAAAACGAGACGGCCGCCATCAAAAAGGTCGAGCGCGGCCAGCGCCAATACGCGCTCTTCGCCGGGCTCAACAAAGCCGGCTCTGCCTGCGGTCACGTCTCCGAAAACGGCGCGAGTTCCTTCCTCAACCGCTACGCGCTCCACAAGTGCAACTCCGCCGACGTCTCGCCCGCCGTCCCCGCCGACTCACCCGCCGCCGTCCTCGACGCCTCCTGGCAGTGCTTCGCGATGACCTACCACCACGCGACCCACGAGCTCACCGGCTGGCTCAACGGCGTCGCCGGCGACCGCTGGCTTGAGAACCCCAAGACCGACACCCTCATCAAATCCGCCTACAACGCGTGGCTCCAGGGCCGCCTCCACCGCGAGCCCGGCCTCCAGCCCGGCGAAGACCCCGCGTTTCCGCCCGACCAATTTTATAACCCGCCCGAGGATCAGCTCGTCTCGACCAAAATCCTCCGCGAGTCCGCCGACGAACGCGTCGAGCTCCGCGAATTCCGCTACACGCGTCTCCAGGTCACGCTCCGCCGCGGCGCCGACGGCACCTTCACCGAAACCGCCCGCGATCTCGCCGCCCTGCGGCTCAACCCGTGGTGGTTCTCCCACGACCGACTCTACTCCCCAGCGAACGACGGCACCGGCGGCCCCTTCACCATCGGCCGCGTGATCCACAGCTCCCGCAGCGTCGGCTTCACCGGCTGGATCGGCGGCGTCGCCGTCTTTAACCGCGCGCTGGACGCCGCGGAGTTGGCCCGGCTCGCCGCGCTCGCCCGCGCGCAGCCCGTCACGGCCCCGCGTCCGTAGCCCCACCGCACCGCCGCGCCGCCTCCAGCCGCGGGGTCCCTCTCGGGCTAAGCCACCGCGCTCGGCCAACTTTCACCGGCATCCACCGTGCCCGCTCGCGCGTAGCGCTTCTCCGATGCCCCCTTCCTGCCCTCTTTCCTTTCCAAACCTCGGCCTCCTCCTTGCGATCGCCGTGAGCGGCGCGCCCGCCTCCATTCTCATCGCCGCCGACACTCCGGCCGCCGCAACCTGGACCCAGTGGCGCGGACCGTCCCGCGATGGCCAAGTCGCCGGACCAACCTGGCCCGCGAAGCTGAGCGAAGACACCCTCAAGCCCACTTGGACCCTCCCTCTCGGCCCAAGCTACTCCGGCCCCATCGTCTCCGCCGACCGCGTCTTCGTCACCGAGACGCGCGACAAATCCACCGAGGTCGTGCGCGCGCTCGATCGCCTGACCGGCAAAGAGCTTTGGAGTCACTCCTGGGCCGGCGCCCTGTCCGTGCCGTTCTACGCCAAATCTCGCGGCGACTGGATTCGCGCCACCCCCGCCACCAACGGAAAACTCGTCTTTGTCGCCGGCATGCGCGACGTCCTCGTCGCTGTCGATGCCCTCACCGGCAAAGAGCAGTGGTCCGTCGACTTCGTCAAAAAATACGGCACCGGCGTCCCCGACTTCGGCCTCGTGTGCTCTCCTCTCCTCGACGGCGACGCGATCTACATCCAAGCCGCCAACTCCCTCGTCAAACTGAAGCAGGACACCGGGGAAATCATCTGGCGCTCGTTCGAGGGCAAACCCGGCGTCATGTCCGCCGGTTCGTTTTCCTCGCCGGTGCTCGCGACGATCCACGGCCAGCGCCAACTCGTCGTGCAGTCGCGCGAGAACCTCGCCGGCATCGATCCCGACTCCGGCCAAGTGCTCTGGTCCCACCCCGTGCCGTCCTTTCGCGGGATGAACATCCTGACGCCCACCGTGGTGGGCGACGCCGTCTTCACGAGCAGTTACCAAAACCGCAGCTGGCTCTACTCGGTCGCGAAGGCCGCGGGCGCCTTCGATGTGCAGGAGGCCTGGAGCAACAATGCCCAAGGCTACATGTCCTCGCCCGTGGTCATCGCCGGCCACGCCTACCTGCACATGGGCAACCAACGCTTCACCTGCATCGACCTCACCACCGGCACGCGTATCTGGAACTCCGATGCCTTCGGCAAATACGTGAGCCTCGTCGCGCAAGGCGACCGCATCCTCGCCCTCGATGAACGCGGCATTCTGCTCCTGATCAAAGCCGACCCCAAGGGCTTCCAGTTGCTCGACCAGCGCAAAGTCGCCGCCGAAGACACCTGGGCCCACCTCGTCGTGTGCGGCGAAGAAGTGTTCGTGCGCGAACTGCGCGCCATGTCCGCCTTCCGCTGGCAATCGCCCAAGCTCAGCGCCGACGCCACTTCGACTGCCGCGGCCACGCGCGCCGCCACGGAAGAGTGAGGCGCCGCGAGCCCCACGACTCGCTTGCCTCTCGTTCGGCTAACCCTCAGCTCCGCGCCTTCTTTTTCCAGTCGTCCCGTATCGTCCGCGTGCGCAGCGCATTCGCCGCCGCGTCGTCGAACTGCTCCTTCACCGGATCCCACTTGAGTGGACGCCCCAGCTCCATCGCGATCGCCCCGACGTGCAGCGTCGTGCACAGCCGGTGCAACGCCTCCGCCGTATACATCGGCGGTCGCCCCTGGCGGATCGCATCGAGAAAATCGCGCTGCTCACGCTCGGGGCGCGGCCACAGCTTGTTCGTCTTCGGATCGTAGGTCTTGCGAAACACGGCCATGTCGCTGCCCGCCAGCGGACCCGACCAGCCCTTGTTGCCCACCCAGCCGTTGCTGCCTTCGAAGCGCAGCGAAACTTCCCCCGCGGTCACCTCGAGCTCCACGCCGTTCGCGTAGGTGTAGGTGAGGTCGTAGGTCCGCGGCACCGTGTTGACGGAGTCCGGCGGGATCACGCCCTGGCCCTTCACCGCGACCGGCCCTGAGTTCTCCGAAAAATTCGCCACCTGCGCCGTGTCGACGAGATGCGCGCCCCAGTCCGTGAGCGAACCGCCCGAGAAATCGCGGATCTGCCGCCACACCTGCGCGTCCGTGAGCGTCGGCGTGTAGGGGCGGTACGGCGCGGGCCCGAGCCACATCTCGTAGTCGAGATCCTCCGGCACCTTCACTGGCTCCTCGCGCGCAAACACCGGCTTGATCTGCAGGCTCACTTTGATGCGCTCGAGCTTGCCAATCGCCCCGTTGCGCACGGCCTCGGCGAGTTTGTGGTAATAAATCACCGCGCGGTCCTCGAGCCCCACGGCAAACATCGCCTGGCGCGCCGCGACGTCGTTCGCGAGTCGCCGCCCTTCCTCGATCGTCAGCGTGGGCTTCTCACAAAACACCTTCTTGCCCGCCGCCAGCGCCAGCTGCGCCATCGTCACGTGCCAATGGTCCGGCGTCGAAATCACCGCGACATCAATGTCCGGCCGCGCCAACAGCGCACGAAAATCCGCGATCATCGCACACCCCGTCCCACCGTATTTTTCATCGACGAGCTTCCGCGCCTCCTCGCGTCGACGCCCCCACACATCGCACACCGCCACGATCCGACAATCGTCCTGCTGGAGAAACGATTTCAGGTTCACCCCGATGCCGTGCGCCCCCAGCCCGATACAGCCGAGCGTGATCTTATTCGAGGGCGCGTTGGCCCCGAGCAACCGTGCCGGGACAAACTGTGGCGCAACGCCCGCGGCGAACACGCCGGCGAGACTGGATTTGAGAAACGAGCGACGGGTGGAAACGGACGTTTTCATGGGGCAGGTTCCACGACCATGCACCCGCCGGCTTCGAGGTCGAGCCGACATCCGGCGCCATTCACGCGCAGACATCGCACCCTATCCGCCCAGCCTGCCGTGGAGTCCTTCGGCTGCTCTGGGCGTCGGCCTGTCGGCCCCGAGCGCGAGGGAACGCCGCGCCGTCTCTCCCGACCCCATGAGGCCCCTCCGCGTCCTCGCTACCACCGCTGCCCTGCTGCCCCTTTCGCCCCGCGTCTCCTCGCCGCCGACCTAAAAAATCTCCACTGTCCGCGCCCGCATCGCCCGCCGCAACCGCCCCATCGGCCCAGCGTCGGTTTCCGCTTGCCGCGCGCTCGCCGAAACGCGGCAGTGGAACCCGGCGCCACGCTCCCCGCCCCATCCCGTGATGAAAACTCCCCGCCCCACCCGTCGCTCCTTCCTCCGCGCCTCCGCCACCGCCACCTTCGGCTTCCAGTTCTTCCGCGGCTCTCTCTTCGGCGCCGAGGCTCCGAGCAATAAACTCAACCTCGCCGCCATCGGCGTCGGCGCCAAGGGCCAGGGCACCGCCAACCTCAAAGCCTGCGCCGGTGAAAACATCGTCGCACTCTGCGACGTCGATGCCGACTACGCCGCGCCCACCTTCGCCCGCTACCCGTCCGCGAAAACCTACGTCGACTACCGCGAGATGTTGGAAAAACAAAAGGACATCGACGCCGTCATCGTCGCCACGCCCGACCACACCCACGCCGTCATCACCCTCGCCGCATTGGCTGCAGGCAAACACGTCTACTGCCAAAAACCTCTTACCCACACCATCCGCGAAGCGCGCACCGTGACCGAAGCCGCCCGCCGCGCCAGAGTGCAGACGCAGATGGGCAACCAGGGGCACTCCTCCGAATCCATCCGTCTCCTCAAAGAATGGCTCGCCGCCGGCGTCATCGGCGACGTGCGCGAGGTCCACGCGTGGACGGACCGGCCCGTGGGCGGCGACCCGTGGTCGAACTTTGCCGTGCAGGCCCAGCCCAAAGACACCCCGCCCGTGCCCGCCACCCTCGACTGGGATCGCTGGCTCGGCCCCGTCGCCCACCGCGCATATCACCCGGACTACCACCCGTTGAAGTGGCGCGCGTGGCTCGACTTCGGCACCGGTCCGCTCGGCGACATGGGCTGCCACATCATCGACCCCGCCTTCTGGGCCCTCGACCTCGGCGCACCCACCACGGTCGAAGCCACCACGACCCATTGGGAAAAAGACGTGAGTTCACAGACGTTTCCCCGCGCCTCCATCGTTCGCTACAAGTTTCCCGCCCGGGGCGCCCGCCCGCCCGTCGCGCTCACGTGGTATGACGGCCGCCTCCAGCCGCCCGTCCCCGCCGACCTCGAGCCCGGCCGCAAACTCCCCGGCAGCGGCGCGCTCATCATCGGCGACAAGGGCACCTTACTCCATGGCTCCCACGGCGCAGGCGGACTCCGCCTCCTGCCCGAGTCGCGCATGAAGGAGTTTGTGCGCCCGGAGAAAACTCTGCCGCGAGTCACCGGCTCGCACGAAGCCGACTGGCTGCGCGCTTGCAAAGCAGGCGCCAACGGTCGCCCCGCCAGCTCAACCTTCGAATATGGCGGCGCCCTCACCGAGACGGTCCTCCTCGGCGTCCTCGCCATGCGCCTCCCCAACCAACGCCTCACCTGGGACGCCGCTAATCTACAGTTCGCCAACAACCCCGCCGCCGATGCCCTCCTCCACACCCCGTATCGGGACCGCTGGAGCTTGTAATTTACGCCACGCCGGAGCCCCTCCGTCCTTCAACTCACTCCCCGATCTCCGAATTCCGATGCACCGCCGCACCTTTCTCGCATCGTCCGCCGCCACCGCCCTCGTCGCCTCCCTCCGCGCCGCCACGCCGGCCCGGCGTGCCCCGCGCATTTTGCTCCGCTCCTCGTGGCAGGTCGTGAACATCGGCGACATTGCCCACACGCCTGGCGTCCTCGCCCTCATCGAAAAACATCTGCCGACCGCCGAGGTGCGCCTCTGGGCCTCCGGCGATCTCTCCGCGGAAGTGATCGCGATGGAGCACCGCCGTTTCCCCAACCTGAAAATCGTCAAGGGCACCATTCGGGCCGACGGCACCGCCTCCAACCCTGCGCTCGCCGACGCCCTCGCGTGGACTGATTTCCTCCTCCACGGCTCCGGCCCCTCACTCGTCGCCGCGAAGGACGTCGCCGCCTTCGCGAAACACCTCCGCAAACCCTACGGCGTCTACGGCATCACGCACGGCTCGTTCATCTCCGGCAGCGACGATCAGGCCACCCTCGACGGCGCGCGCTTCGTGTTCTTCCGCGATATGCCTTCGCTTGAACTCGCGCGCCAAGCTGGCGTGAAAGCCCCGATTGTCGACTTCGCCCCCGACGGCGCCTTCGCCTGCGATCTCCGCAACGACTCCGCCGCCGACGCCTTTCTCGCCGCCCACCGCCTCGAGCCCGGCCAGTTTCTCTGCTGCATCCCGAAGCTTCGCCGCACGCCCTACTGGCTGATTCGCAACACCCCCAAGGACGAAAAAATCCACGCGCGCAACGAGCTCATGAAAGCCGCCGACCACGCGCCGCTGCTCGAGGCGATCCATGCCGTCGTCCGCGAAACGAAACTCAAAATCCTCCTCTGCCCCGAAGACAAAACCCAGATGGCCGTCGGCAAAGAGCAACTCTACGACCCGCTCCCCGCCGACATAAAGTCCCGCGTCGTCTGGCGCGAAAATTTCTGGCTCACCGACGAAGCCCTCAGCACCTACCGCCGCAGCGCCGGCCTCTTCGGCCACGAGCAACACAGCCCCATCATGTGCATCGGCGCCGGCATCCCCGCCATCGTCTGCCGCTGGGCCGAGCAAACGACGAAGGGCGACATGTGGCGCACGATCGGCCTCGGCGACTGGCTCTTCGACCTGGATGTGGACGCCGATAAAAAGAAAGTCGCCCCCGCCGTCCTCGCGATGGCGAAAGATCCCTCCGCCGCCCGCGCCAAAGCCGCCCAAGCCCGCGCCCTCGTCGAGGGCTACCAACGCGACACCATGGCCATCCTCGCCCGCCAGCTCGGCTGAGCCAGCCCGGGCTATTCGGCTGCCGCGTGGGCGGTCGCCGCGCATTCGGCCGAAGAAACAGCCGTTGGCGTCTGCGGGGATCATGGCGAGGGCGACGACCAGTGACTGGGCCGCCGGCCCAGGCGGGTAGCCGTGCCATTGGCCGTCGCCACGCTTCCAGCAGAGATGCCAAGCTTTCTTGCTGCGGACAAAGGTCACCTTAGGGAGAGACTTCTCGGTGTGCCCGCCGCGGCGCTCGAACGCCGGGCGCACGGAGAAAAGCGCGATGGACTGTTCGTCGAAGCGCTGGCCCTCGCACCGCTTGTCGCGCGGTGTAACGGCGGACGGCGGTGCACCCAGAAGTGTTTTTCAAGGATGAGCGTCTGCTCGGCGATTTCGGGATCGGTGAAGGCCTAGAGGGTATAGGCGGCCACGGGCTAGCTTCACTTCATCGTCCCGACTCCGCCCTCAACCGTTTTCTCACCCCCGGTGCGGGCGAGGGTGGCTCGGATCTTTTGCTCGAAGCGGGTAATCAGTTCGCGGTTGGCGGCCATCAGCGCTTGCTCGGCGTCGATCTCCGCCACGATGGCGCGGGCCTTCGACCTCCGCTGGGATCCGATTCCGTCGTTCGCGAGAAACGTCATCCCGCTCTCCCGTTGACCGCTTCGAGCCGCCCCACCTAGCTCTCCCCACTCCCCCCATGCGCCCCTCCCCGCTCCGCCTCACCCTCCACTCCCTCGCACTCGTTGTCGCCCTCACCCTCGGCGCCCGCGCCCGCGCCGCTGCCGCCGCGCAGGCCTCGGCGCCCGCCAGCCTCACCACCGAAGAAAAAGCCGCCGGCTGGCGCCTCCTCTTCGACGGCCATTCGCTCGCCGGTTGGCGCCTCTACGGCAAACCGGCCACGACCGCCATCGGCCCCGGTTGGAAAGTCGACGATGGCATCCTCAAGAAAATCGCCGGAATCAAAACCGGCGACATCATCACCGAGCAGACCTACGACAATTTCGAACTGAGCTGGGAATGGCGCATCGAAAAAGAGGGCAACAACGGCGTGAAATACTTCGTCACGGAAAAACGCCCCGGCGCCCCCGGCCACGAGTATCAGATGATCGACGACGACGCGCCCAAGTGGGCCGCGCTCCACGCCGAGTCCAAAACCGCCTCCTTCTACGAAGTCCTCCCGCCCGCCGCCGACCGTCCGCTCAACCCGCCCGGACAGTGGAACCGCTCGCGCGTCGTGGTCCGCGGCTCCGTGGTCGAACACTGGCTCAACGATCGTAAAGTCCTCACCTACGAACTCGGCAGCGCCGCCGTGACGGCCGGCATCGCGAAGAGCAAATTCGCGAAATACGCCGACTTCGGCCAAAAACTCCCCGGCCACATCATGCTCACCGATCACGGCGACGCCGCCTGGTTCCGCGCCCTCAAGCTCCGCGAGCTTCCCGCCCGCTGAGGCCCACCCACGCGCCACGCTTCCCGGCCCGCGATCGCCCACCCCCTCGCCCGCGCGGTCGCCAGCGACCGTCGGTTCCGACGCTTTTGCTTGCAGGGCAAAGCCGCACCCATCGACGGCCCACGCGAACTCGCCTTCGGTCGCTACGGGCCCACCGGCTCAGCCAGCATCGACGCCCAAAAAATCCGGGCCGGCGCCGATCCGCGCCATGCCGGCCTCACGTTTTCGTTTCTCCCCTCTAACATAGACGTCACCGCCCCAGTCTGAAACAACCGTCATCTTCCAGCCGGCGCCCCCGTGCCCACCGCCGCCGCCAGCACTGGCTTGCACGGCACCTTCCCGGGCGCAGGCAGCCCAACTGGGCACCTCACCCCCACCAACTCATCCCCCCCTCCGATGCGCTTTTTCCACTTCGCTCTCGCCTGCACCCTCGCCACCGCTGCAATCGCCGGGCCAAAAAACCTGTTCTTCGCCATGGACAACATCGCGCGCGGCGGCCCCGACGTCGCGCCCGCCCTGCTCAAGGAACTCGGCTACGACGGCTTCGGCGGCCGCGTCCCCGACGCGACGATGCTGCCCGCCATCACCGCGCGCGGCCTGAAATTTTTCAACGCCTACCACGTCCTCGAACTCAACCCCTCCACGCCCGCGCCCAACGATCAGCTCCGCACGTGGCTCGTCGCGATGCGTGGCAAAGAAACTGTCCTCTGGCTCGCCATCAACAAAGTCACCCGCCCCGACGGAAAACTCTTCGCTCCGTCCGCCCTGGACGCCGATGATTACGTCCTGGCTCAAATCCGCGCCATCGCCGACGTCGCCCAAGCCAACGGCGTCCGCGTTGCGCTCTACCCGCACACCGCCTTTTGGCTCGCCCGGGTCGATGATGCGCTGCGCGTCGCGGAAAAACTTAACCGCCCCGACATCGGCGTGACCTTCAACCTATGCCACTGGCTCAAAGTCGAAGGCGCTGAACGAGATCCCGTGCCCGTGCTCCGCGCGGCGCTGCCGCGCCTGATGTTCGTCACGATCAGCGGCGCGGACACCGGCGACACAAAAGCCATGGGCTGGGACCGCCTCATCCAACCGCTCGATGCCGGCACCTACGATCTCGGGGCCTTCGTGCGCACCCTCCGCACCGTCGGCTACACCGGCCCGGTCGGCTTCCAGGGCTATAACATCAAGGGCGAACCGCGCGCCATCCTCACCCGCAGCATCGCGGCGTGGCGGACGTTCGATTCCGCCGCACCGTAATCGGTGCGGCCACCTCAATCCGCCGCAGCCGCATTCGATAGCGTGCGCACTTCGTGCGCCGGCGGACCGCTCCAACGCTGCCTCGGTCCATCCGCTTCTCGCCGGCCTTGCCACGAACGATCCAGGGAACTGGCCGGCAGCGCCAGGACGAAACCATCATCCGCGTCGACCTCTTCGGCGTCGCCCATCTCTGCGCCCTCGCTCTGGCTGCCGTGATGTTTTTCGGCGCATACTGAGCGATGCGACGCCGGCCTGCCAACTTCCACCCGCTATTCACGGCCACCGCGCTGACACGCGATTAAAATGAATTTGCCCGCCGAAATTCGCCCGGCGTCTGGCCGTAGACGCTCTTGAACGCGGCCTGCAGGTAGTGGCTGTAGGCAAACCCCGTCTGCTCGGCGATGGCCTCGATCGTCAGGTCGGTCTCACGGAGCAACCGCTCCACTTCGCGGAAGCGCACGCGGAGAATCTCCTCCTTCGGCGTTCGGTCGATCGCGGCCTTCATCCGGCGATCGAGGGTGCTGCGTGAGGCATTCAATTTCCGGCAGAGGTCGTCAACATTCAGTCCGGCAGCAGCGTTCTCGCGAATGATTCGCGCGGCGTGGGCGACGAGGCGATCGTTGATCACGAGCTCATCGGAAGACTTCCGCACGACGATGCCTTTGGGCGGAAACAACGTCTCAGCCTTTGGTCGCACACCGCCGCGCATGAGGCGCGCAAGGACTTCCGCCGCGGCAAAACCGACCGTCGCGCCGTCGAAACGCACACTGGTCAGCGGCGGGTTGGCAAACGCGCACAGGGTCTCCTCGTTTTCCGCGCCCACCACCGCGACCTCTTCCGGCACCGGGATGCCCGCGCGCTGGCAGGCATCGAGAAGGCGAACGCCAAGTTGGTCGTTGGCGGCAAAGATGCCCACGGGCTTCGGCAACGCGGAGAGCCACGCGATCAGCCTGGCCTGGCCCTTTTCCCAGTCGGCCGCGCGATCGGAGATCGGCTCCGGCAGCAGCGAACAGGCGCCGCCGTGCTGCGCCACGGCCGTGACAAAATTCCGCACGCGTTCCTCAAAGAAGCGCTCTGTGTGCAGACTGTAGGCGGCAAAATTCCGGTAGCCGCGCTCGAAGAAATGCTCCGCGACCATCTGTCCGATCAGCTGGTTGTCCATGCCGACGAACGGTAGCGCACTCTTCAGAAACGTCGCGCGCAGCTCGACGGCCGGGAGCCCCGTCGCGGCGATCACGTCGGCCATTTCCTGCGTGAACGTGCGCGTGATTATCCCGTCGCCGTCCCAGTTCTTCAGCCAGGGTGGCGGACCGGACTCCAGCGCGCGCAGCTCGATGAAGCACGACCAAGGGCCGTGCGCCGCGACGTAGCGCCGCACTCCGGCGAGGAGTTCGCGGGTGTAGGTGCGCGTGGTTTCGACCAAAAGCGCGACGCGGGGAGGACGCCGACGGCGGTGGGAGGCCATGACAAAACGGGTGACGAAAAACCTGAGGTTTCCTGATTAGGCAGTGCAGTGACGTCGACTGCCAATTCTATTATGATGCGATCCATGGTTTCTCCATTCCACGGCAAGGCACTCATTGTGGTGGGCGACGCGGCTGAGACGCTCGACACCCTTTATCCCTACTACCGGCTCATCGAGGCGGGCATCCAGCCGGTCGTCACTGGCCCCGAGCGCCGTCGCTACCAGATGGTGATGCACGAGGTGAAGCCGGGCTGGACCATCACCAAGGAGTGGGAGGGCTACACCATCGACGTGGACGTGCCGTTCTCCGCGGTGAAGGAGGAGGACTATCTCGGCATCATGTTCTCCGGCGGGCGCGCGCCGGAATACATCCGCTACGACGCGGACCTCGTCCGGATCACGAAACACTTTTTCGCGGCTAACAAGCCCATCGCGTCGGTGTGCCATGGCGTGGAGATCCCGGCCTACGCGCGCTGCGTGCAGGGTCGGCGCATGGCCACGGTGGCGAAATGCCAATTCGATCTCGAGGTCTGCGGCGGAATCTACGTCGACGCCCCGTGCGTGGTGGACGGCAATCTCGTCTCCGGACGCACCTACCGCGATAACGGCCACTACCTCGGACCGTGGATCAAAATGCTCGAAGCTGCCCGGGGCGGGACGGCAAATATGCCGAACCGCCCGCTCGGCGTAAATTCCCGCCGCGACGCCTAACGACACCCACTCATCTTCAACAATTAGTTATGAACCTAAATCATCGAAATCACTGCGGGCTCTCGATTCTTCCGGTCGCCATGCTCGCCTCCTTGTTCCTAGCCGCGGCTCTGACAGCGCCATCCGGATTCGCCCAGTCATCCGCGCCCGCCGCAGCGGCTGCCACAGCGCCTGCCGGGCAATTGCGTGGGTTCGTCAGCAACGCGGGGACGAAGATGATGCTTGAGGGCGCCATCGTCTCGATTCCGGCACTCGGGCTCTCCACGAAGACGGATACGAACGGCGCCTACTCGTTTATCCAAGTGCCGGCCGGCGAACACCGCGTCGAGGTATCGTATTCCGGCCTGGACTCTGGCAGCGCGGTTGTGCGTGTCGCGCCGGAACGGGCGGCGAATTCTGACTTCAGCTTGCGCTCCGAAGTCTACGTCATGGGCGCCTACAACGCCGTGGCTGAACGCGAGGGCATGGCCGCCGCCGTCACGCGCCAGCGCAACGCCGAGAGCATCCGCGTAGCTGCCTCGTTCGACGCTTATGGCAATCTCTTCAACAACGAAATCGGCGAACTCGCGGTACGCCTGCCGGGCATCGGCGGCATCGTGGGGGACGAGGGCATCGTGTCCCGCATATCGATCCGTGGTTTTGACTTCAATCTCAACGCCGTCACCATCGACGGCAACAAGATGGTCAGTACCGCGCCGCGCGGGCGGCAGTTCACGATGAACCAGCTGCCGTCGGGTTTTTTTGCCGACATGGAGGTGATTAAGGCACTCACGCCCGATCTCGACTCTGACGGCCCCGGCGGTCTCATCGATTTGAAGACGCGCAGCGCCACGAAGCTCGGCGACAAGCGCTACCAGCAGATCGAATTCACGGCCAAGTGGGCGCCCCCGTTCTACGCGCACAACCCCTTCCTGCGCGACCGCGCGCTACACGGCTTCGGCGCCTACACCTACCGCGAGCGTTTCAGCGTCCTCGGTGGTGACCGCAATCTCGCCGTCAGCTTCAACCTTACCTACCGCGAAAACCACGTCGGCGGTTTCAATACCAACAACACCTACCAAGCCGTCACTACCTCGCCTGCGATCATCACAGCGACGAACCTCTCCGAGTTCTACAACAACCGGAAGTCGCTCGGTGGGATGCTACGGCTCGACTACCAGCTCACGCCTAACGTCTCGGCCTTCGCGACCGTGATGTATAACAACGCCTACGAGCCGGCGTTTCGCTTCTTCCGTTTTGGCAGCGCCAACGCCGCGACCGTCGCGTCGCTCGACGCCGCGGGCCAGCCCACCGGCACCGGTGCCGTCCTGCCTGGCTACACCGAGCGCCGCGCGGAAGTGACGGCGCAACCCACCTCCACCGCCACGATTTCCTCCGAGGGCAACCGCTTCAAGGACATCCAGCGCCAGCGTTCCTTCGGCCTTGTCCACACCTACGGCGCGCTGAAACTCAACTACAACGTCATGCACGGCGAATCCAACGTAGAGCAGAACGACCGCGAGTCTGGCGGCATCTTCACGACGACGATTACGGGCATCGGCTTCATCGAGCAGCGGCTCGACAACGGTACGATGTCGTGGTCGCAGACGGCCGGCCCGAGCGTGTTCAACATCGGCAACTACCCGACGCACCTGCTCACCTTCAAGGGCCGCAAACGCCTCAACGGCATCAACGCGATTACATTCAACGCCGAGTATCAGCTCGACGCGCAGACGAAGAGCTTCCTCAAGACGGGCGCGCGCATCCGCGCCGAGTCCTCCGACATCGCGGGCGGCGACCGCCGCTTCACCTACGCCGGTCCCGACGGCGTGGCCGGCGTGAATCCCGCCACCGGCCGCAACGACTCGGACCTCTCCGTGTTCCTCCTCCCGGACTTCAAGGCACGCTCCGGCATGGCGACGCCCTTCGTCGATGTCGCGAAGATCGCCGCCGACGTGCGCGACAACCCCGGCCGCTGGGTCGAGGATCTCTATTACCGCCGGCAGCAGGACTACACGCAGACCTCCGGCGTGAAGGAGCAGGTCAACTCCGCCTACCTTATGGGCGGCGGCACATGGATTAAAAATCTCCGCCTCACCGGCGGCGTGCGCGTCGAGAACACCCGCATCCACAGCAAGGCGTTTGTGCAAGCCGTGCCGCTCGGCACCACGACGCAGTATCCCGACCCGATCGCGCGCGCCGACCACGACTTCAACAACCCGCGCCGCACGCAGGGCGCCTACACCAACTGGTTTCCCAACGGGCTGCTCACCTACAATATTTCCCGCAACCTGGTGACGCGCTTCAACTACTCCAACAGCCTCGGCCGCCCATCGTTCGGCATCCTCGTGCCGCTCGAGACCGTCAACACCATCGCGCAGACCGTCAACATCGCCAATTCCTCGATCAAGCCGCAAGCCGTGCGCTCGCTGGAGGCGGCGGTGGAATACTATTGGGAGCCGATGGGCGTCTTCACGGTCGGCGCATTCCGCAAGGACATCAAAAACTATATCCTCAGCAAGACCTCGGGCTTCGTCCCCACGGGCGCAGACAACGGCTACGACGGCGACTACGCCGGCTACACCATCGTTCAAAACCAGAATGTCGGCGGTGCGACAGTGCGCGGGTTCGAAGCCAACTACCAACAGCAGTTCAAGTTTCTGCCTGGCGTCCTGAGCGGGCTGGGCGTGATGGCCAACTACACGCGCGTGCTTCCCGAAGGCGACTTTGGCAGCGTCGGTCCGCGCACCACGAATCTCATCCCCCTCTTCGTGCCGATCTCGGGCAATGCCGGCGTGACGTTCCGCTGGAAGAAACTCCTGACGCGTGTGCAGTGGAACTACACGGGCCGCTACCTCAACGTCTATTCCACCAATGCCGCGCTGCTCGCCTACATCGACGAACGCCGGACCGTGAATGCCAGCGTGAGCTACGCCCTCACCCCGCGCCTCCGAGTCTACTGCGACGTCGCCAACGTCTTTGACGAGCCGAACCGCCAATACCTCTACAAGACCACGCGCCGAAGCCTCCAAACCTACAATGGCGCGTGGATCAACGCAGGCTTTAAGGCCGAGTTCTGATTTGGATTCACCGATTTTTCCGTTATCTCCCAAAGACTCGTGCCACGTTCCGGAGATCCGGTGCCGCGCTAGCTGAATCCCACCTCTCCACGCATGATCCTCCGCCGACCGTTTCTCCACTCACTCGCCGTGGCGGCGGCGGTGCCGTGGGCAGCCCGGGCTGCGGCGCGCGAGCCGTTTCGCCTGCGCTACATCCTTTCATCCGCACTGTATGGGGAGATGCCGCTCGATGCGATTTTGCCCGAGGCGGCGAAGGCGGGCTGCGAGGTCATTGACATCTGGTGCCGCGTGCACGGCAACCAGCGCGAGCAGATCACGGAGATGGGCGACGATGCCTTTGCGGCGTTGCTCGCCCGTCATCGCGTGAAGCTCGGGGTGAGCACGCGCTATCCGCTGGGTCCCACCGGGCTCGGCGAGGAGATGAAATGGATGAAGAAATTCGGTGGCGGCATCATCGTCACGGGCAGCGGCGGCCCGAAGGGATTGCCGGCCTCGGAACTCAGGGCAGCGATCAGAGGATTCATCGAAGGCATGAAACCGCATGTCACCGCGGCGGAGGCCAATGGCGTCTCGATCGCGATCGAAAACCACAGCAGTTCGCTGCTCCATCACCCGGACTCGCTGCGCTATTTCGCGGAGTTTAACCGCTCCGCCCACCTTGGCGTCGCCCTCGCGCCGCATCATCTGCATCCGTGGATCGAACAACTGCCGGCGCTGATCCGCGACCTCGGGGCGAAGCAGATTCCGTTTATGTATTTTCAAGAGCACTCCGCGGGTATCTCGCAAAAAGTGGCCAAAGAGATCGAGCTGCGGCAATTGCCGGGCTTTGGCGGCGGGCTCGACTATCGTCCGGTGATCAAGGCGCTGGCCGACATTCGCTACGCGGGCCTCGTCGAAATCTTCATGCACCCGATGCCACGGGGAATTCCAATTCTGCCGACGGTCCCGGAAATCACCGCCGCGATCAACCGGTCGCGCGACTACCTCGAGCGCTGCCGGCGGGAGGTCCTAGGGTGAGACGCGGTCTTCGCTTCGGCATCGCCGCGCTCCTGAGTATGCTGGGCGCACGGGCGGAGCCGTGGGTTGCGGGCTTCGAGCGTTTTCACGCCGCCGCGCCCGACGCCGCCGGCGGCCGCCTGCTCTACAACGAGCTCGGCTGCGTCAACTGCCACGGCGGCGACACGGGCCTGCCCGCGCGACGCGGTCCGGATCTCAACGGAGTGACGAAGCGCGCCAGCGCGGCATGGCTGCGAGCGTTTATCGCGGATCCTGCCGGCCACCGCGGCGGCACCTCGATGCCGAAGCTTTCAGCGACAACCGCCGCAGCCGACGCGGAGGCGGTGGTCCACTTCCTCGGCACCCTCGCCCCCAAAAACTCGCCGCGCCCGGCACGGATCGCCCATCTCAACGCCGAACTGGGCAAGACCCTCTACCACACCCGCGGCTGCGTCGCCTGCCATGCGCCGCAGGCCGACTACACCCCACCGGAGGGCCGCCCGGCGCCCGGCGATTTCGGCTATGGTGCGGCGGTATTCCCCGTGCTCGCCGAAAAATACGACGTCGGCACCCTCGCCGCCTTCGTGCGCGATCCCTTGGCCTCGCGGCCCGACGGCCGCATGCCGCGGATCGAAATGGAGGAGCAGGACGCACGCGATATCGCCGCCTACTTGCTCGGGATCACGGGCAGCGATGGCGAAGCCGTGCCAAGGTTGCCGCCCTTCACGCCCAATGCCGCGCTCGCCAAGCGCGGTCGTGAAATTTTCACCGCGGCACGTTGCGCCGCGTGCCACACCTTGCCTTCGGTTCCAGCGACTCAGCCCATGGCGCTCCGGCGCACGACCGGGGGCTGCGTCGAGGAAACACCCGCGCCCGGCCTGCCTCGCTACGCGCTCAGTCCCGCCCAACGCACCGCGCTGGGCGCTTTTCTCGCCGATCGCGCCGCGCCCGTGACGCCCGCGCAAGCCGCTCACGGCACCCTCGCGGCGCTCAACTGCGTGGCGTGCCATGAACGCGACGGCCAAGGCGGGCCGGACGCCGCGCGCAGACCCTACTTTCTCGGCGACCACAACCTCGGCGACACCGGCCGCTTCCCGCCCCCGCTCACCGCCATCGGCCGAAAACTCCAGCCGACGTGGCTCGCCGAAGCTTTGGCCGGCAAGCACCGCGAGCGTCCGTATTTGAAAACGCAGATGCCGGTGTATGGCTCCGCCGTCGCCGCTCTTCCCGGCCTGCTCGCGACTTGCGACGCACGTCCGGAGACAGCTTTGCCCGCGGGCGACATCGAGATCGGGCGAAAACTGCTCGGCACGCTCGGCGGCGTGAGCTGCATCACCTGCCACCGCTGGGGCGACCGCGCCTCGCTCGGCATTCACGCGCTCGATCTGTCAAACCTCGCGCGTCGGCTCCAACCCGGCTGGCTGCGCGACTACCTGATCAATCCAGCGGCGCATCGGCCCGGGACGCTGATGCCGTCGTTCTGGCCCGAGGGAAAAGCCGCCAACCGCGACATCCTCGACGGCGACACCGACCGGCAAATCGCCTCGATCCTCGCTTTCGCGCGGGAGGGAAAAGGACTGCCCGAGGGATTTCCCGCCACGTCTGCGCGCGAGTTTGAACTCGTCCCCGGCTCGCGGCCGATCGTGTTGCGCACCTTCATGGCCGACGTCGGCACCCACGCGATTCTTGTCGGTTTTCCGGCGGGCGTGCATCTCGCCTACGACGGTCGCGACTGCCGGCCGGCGCTCATTTGGAAGGGACGTTTCTTCGACGCCTACGGCACGTGGTTCAGCCGCTTCGCCCCCTTCGAGAAACCGCTCAGCGAAACCGTCGTGGCGTGGCCGAAGCCCACGGAAGCCAGTGGTGCCCGCCAATTCGATGGCTACCGGCTCGATGCCGGCGGCGTGCCGACATTTCTATTTTCCGTGGGCGGAGTGGCGGTGGCCGAGCGCTTCGAGCCCGGAGAAAACGGCAGCCTGCGCCGCAAGCTGACTTGGAATCTCGAGACGCTACGCTCACTCCCGCTCTCCCACCCCGCCGGGCTCACCGTGCGGGAGACCGCCGCCAGCGCTCCCGGCAAACTCGAGTTCCTCTACACGTGGCCATGAAACGCATCCTTTCGCTCGCGGTCGCGTTGCTCGGCTCCGACCTCCGCCTCGCGGCCACCGAGGGCTACGCGATCCAGACGATCCTCACGGGGAGTTCGCCCACGTCGTCGCGGAACGCCAACTGGAAACCCGGCGACGGTCTCACGCTCGAAGTGAGCGGCATGGATTTTCTGCCCGACGGAAAACTCGCCGTCGCGATCCGTAAGGGCGAGGTCTGGCTGCTCGACGGCGTGCTCGGCCCACCCGAAAAGGTCCGCTACACCCTGTTCGCTTCCGGCCTCCACGAGCCGCTCGGTGTGCTGCGCGACGGCGACAGCCTGCTCGTGACCCAGCGCACCGAGGTCACGCGGCTTCGCGACACCAACGGCGACGGTGTGGCCGACGAGTATCTCACCGCCGCCCGCGGCTGGAACGTCTCCGGTTCCTACCACGGCTACGCGTATGGCCCGAAGCGCGACGGCCGCGGTGACCTCTGGGTCGCGCTCAACCTCGACATGGGTGACCGCTCCGACAACACGGCTGCGTGGCGCGGTTGGAGCGGCCTCATGGGACCGGACAACACCTTCCTCCCGATGGCCGCCGGTCTCCGTTCGCCCTGCGGACTCGGCGCCAACGCCGCCGGCGACATGTTTTGCGTCGATCAGCAGGGCACGTGGATTCCGTCCACGCCGATCTACCATCTGCGCAAGGGCGCATTTTTCCTCAACCCCGAGGGTATCGCCTCGCAGGATCGCCCGGATTCGCCGCTCAAACTCTCCGCCCCCGTGCCGAGCAAAGTGCCCTACCCCGCCGTACTCCGCGCTCTGCCGGAGATGAAGCCGCCCGCCGTCTGGCTGCCCTACAACAAAATGGGCCGCAGCGGCACCGATCTCGCGGTCGGCGCGGCGGACGGAAAGTTCGGCCCGTTCGATGGACAGCTTTTCGTCGGCGAATTCACCGACGCCAAAGTCGGCCGCGTTTTCCTCGAGAAAATTGACGGCGAATATCAGGGCGCGGCGTTTCCGTTTCTCTCCGGCTTCGCCTCCGGCGTGGTGCGGCTCCTCTTCGCGCCCGACGGCAGCCTCCTTATCGGCATGAGCAGCCGCGGCTGGTCCTCGCTCGGCACGCAGGCCTACGGGTTGCAGCGCGTGCGGTGGAGCGGTGTGACGCCCTTCGCGATCCAGGAGATGCGCGCGCAGCCCGATGGCTTCGAACTGGTGTTCACCACCGCGGTCGATCCCGTGAGCGCCGCGCTCCCCGCCTCCTACACGTTGAAAAGCTACACCTACCTTTACTCCAATGCGTATGGCAGCGCGGAAATCGACGGACAGTCGCTCACGGTCACGAACGCCTCCGTCAGTGCGGACCGGCGCCGCGTGCGCCTGCAGGTCGCCGGTCTGCGCGCCCTCTACGTGCACGAGCTCCGCGCCGCCGGCGTGCGCTCCGCGGCGGGGGTGGCCCTCGGCCAGCCCGAGGCTTACTACACGCTCAACCGCATTCCCGGCGGCCCCTGAAGTGCCGGATGGCGTCACGTCCACGAACTGGTTTCATCCCGCACCATGTCCACCCCCTCGGCCCTCACCGGCATCCGCATCGTCGACTTCAGTCACGTTTACCAAGGGCCGGTCGGCACCCAGATTCTCGCCGACTACGGGGCCGATGTGATCAAGGTCGAGCGCCCCGACGCCGGCGACTGGAGCCGCCGCTGGGGACCGTTTGTCCACGGCGTGAGCCTGCCCTACGCCGGCCTCAACCGCAACAAGCGCAGCTTCGCGCTCAATCTCAAATCCCCCCAAGGCATCGCCGCGATCCGGGCCTTGATCGCCACCGCCGATGTGGTCGTGCACAATTTCCGCGCCGGCGTGATGGAGAAGCTCGGCCTCGGCTACGAACAACTCGCGGCGACCCATCCCCGGCTCGTCTACGCGTCATCCGGCGGTTGGGGCGACCACGGTCCCTCGGCCGATCGCGCCCGCGGCGGCCACGATCTCATGGCGCGCGCCGAAGCCGGCTGGTTCACTCAACCCGACCCTTCGAAGCCGCCCTTCCCCGCCGGCATGTCGGCCGACTATCCGTCCGGCCTCATGCTCATGCAGGGCATTCTGATCGCGCTCCTCGCGCGGGCGCGTACGGGCCGCGGCCAGCGCGTCACGACCGATCTGCTGAGCGTGGCGTTTCATGCGCACTCTTGGGAAGGCCCGGCGGCAATGAACGCCGCGCGTGTCACCGAGGTCAGCGGCGTCAGCGCGAATGAATCGATCATCGACAAGGCCTTCGCCACCGCCGACGGCTACATCGAGATCTCACCGGTGTTTTCCGATAACGCCGTCCGCGACATCTCCGTCGCGCTGGGCGTCGGCGATCTTTCGCTGCAACCGAAATTCTCCACGCACGCACAGCAGCAAAGCCACCGCGCCGAGCTGAACGCGCTCCTCGCGGGGCGGTTCCGCGAGCGCACCACCGCGGCGTGGCTGGTCGAGCTCGAACCCAAGGGCGTGTTCTGCGCCAAGATAAACACCCTCGAGGAGGCGATCGATGATCCGCAGCTCGCGGCCAACGGCATGGTCATCGCAATCGAACACGCCAAAGCCGGCACGCTGCGCCTGCCCGGCACGCCTGTGCGCCTCCATGGCACGCCGCCGGTGCCGCGACGTTTCGCGCCCGAGCTCGGCGAGCACACCGTCGAAATCCTCCGCGAACTCGGCTACGACGATGCCCGCCTCGCCGAGCTACGCCAAGTCGGAGCCCTCGCGCCCCAATGAGCACGCGCCTCTCGACCGCCTACGCCGGCGCCGTCTGCACGGTCAACCTGCATCCGCCGGAGGGAAAACCGCCGACCCTGGATCCGACGGTGATGGACGCATTCGATCGCGTGCTCGACGAGGTCGAAACACGCGCCGCCGATCTCTCCGCGGTCGTGCTGCAAAGCGCGTCGCCCAAATTTTTCTGCGCCGGCGCCAACATCAACGTGCTCGCCACAATGAACCGGGACACCATCGGCCCGTGGGTCGAGCGCGGCCACCGGTTGATGAACCGAATCGAATCCCTCCCGGTGCCTACGATCGCGCGCATCGAAGGCTACGCGCTCGGCGGCGGCCTCGAACTTGCCCTGGCCTGCGATCTCATCTTCGCCTCCAGCCACGCGAAGTTCGGGCAAACGGAAACGAAACTGGGCTTCGTCACCGGCTGGGGCGGCAGCGCGCGGCTCGGGCGGCGCGTCGGCGTGGCCCGCGCCAAGGAACTCGTCTTTACCGGCCGCCTCTTCGACGCCGCGGAGGCCGTGCGCCTCGGCCTCGCCGAATGGCAGGGCACCTCCGAAGCCCTCGCCGCGCATCTTGCGGAATTTCTCACGGCGGTCGCCGCCAACTCGCGCGTCGCCAACCGCGAAATGAAACTCCTGCTCCACGCCGCGCCCCGTACCACTCCCGCCGAAAACGCCGACGACGAAACCACCGCCTCGCAGCGCTGCCTCGGCCCAGACGGCGATGCCACGGAACGCCTCCGCAATTTCCTCGCCAAGAAGCAGGCACCCCCGCCCGCTTGACGCCTAAACGCCCTACCCCACCCTCGCTGAACGATGCAAAACGTCGTCATCGCGAAACCCTACCGGTTCGTCGCGCCGCATCGCGGTAAACGATGGTGGCACCTCTTCCGTCCGCTGCTGCCCCTCTATCTCCGCAAAAGTCACGGCGTCGTGAGCGTCGAATGCCAGGGCGCGGAACGGCTCCGCGCCTCCCTCGCCGCGGGCCACGGCATCATGCTCGCGCCGAACCACTGCCGCCCGCCCGATCCCATGGTCCTCGGCCAGCTCTCGTTCGCCGTCGGCCGCCCCTTCTACGTCATCGCGAGCTGGCATCTCTTCATGCAGAACGCGGTGCAGTCTTTTCTGCTCCCGCGCCTCGGCGTGTTCAGCATTTACCGCGAGGGCTCGGATCGCGAAGCCCTGAAAACCGCGATGCAACTGACGGCCGAAGCCGAACGCCCGCTCGTGATTTTCCCCGAGGGCGTCATCTCCCGCCACAACGACAAACTGAACAACCTCATGGAGGGCACCGCCCTGATGGCCCGCGGGGCCGCCAAGCAACGGGCGACCGCCAATCCGCCCGGCAAGGTCGTCGTCCACCCGGTGGCGATCCGGTATTTTTTTGACGGCGATGTGCGCGCCGCGATCACGCCGGTGCTGCGCGATATCGAGCACCGGCTGTCGTGGCATTCGCACGAGTATCTTCCGGTCGAGGACCGCATCGCCAAAATTGGCCGCGCGCTGCTGACTCTGAAGGAAATCGAATATTTTGGCGCGGCCCAAACCGGCAGTCTGCCCGAGCGCCTGGAGCGACTGATCGACCGCCTCCTCGTCCCGCTGGAAGCCGAGTGGCTCAAGGGCCGGCGCGAACAGGAAGTTGTGCAGCGGGTGAAGCTCCTCCGCATCGCCCTGGTGCCGGACATGGTCGCGGGCGCGCTCCCCGAATCCGAACTCACACGGCGTTGGCGCCAGCTCGCGGACATCTACCTCGCCCAACAACTCGCGTTCTACCCGCCGGACTATCTTTCCGCCAATCCCACGCCGGAACGCCTGCTCGAAACCGTGGAGCGCTTCGAGGAAGACCTGACCGATGCCGCCCGACTCCACCCGTCCATCCGCGCCGTCGTGGAGGTCGGCGAAGCCATTGAAGTTTCGCCTGAGCGCACGCGCAGTCCCGACGGCGATCCCCTCATGAACTCCATCCGCGAACAATTGGAAACCATGCTCGCCGCGTCCGCGGCCAGGTCCCGGCGGCGATGAGCACACTGAGCCACCTCGCCCCCCGCATCGTTTTTGTCGCCGGTGCGATTGGGCTCTGGTTTTGGACGCAGCGGCTCATCAGTGCCAAGGCCCCGGCGAAAAACGGCGTGGGCGACCGCTTGCACGACTGGTCGGCTCCACTGCATGCGTGGTTCCTCGCCCGTCCTCGGGCCACGAATCTCACGCTGATCCTGACCTCCGTCTTCATCGATCTCTTCGGCCTTTACCTCTTCGCCAGTTCGATCTTTGGCCCGACGCTACAACCGCTCGTCGCGATTCTCGTGCTCTTCTCCATGCGGCAGACCTGTCAGGCCATCTGCACCCTGCCGATTCCGCCGGGCGCGATCTGGCATCATCCGGGATTCCCGTCGTTGTTTGTGACGTATGGCACGAGCAACGATTTCTTCTTCTCGGGCCACACCGCCATCTCCGTCCTCGGCGCCATCCAACTCGCCCACTCCGCACCGCCGTGGCTCGCCGCCATCGGCGCGGCCATCGCCGTCGCCGAGGCGGTTACGGTGATCATTTTGCGGGCCCACTACACCATGGACGTGTTCGCCGCACCGTTCGCCGCCTGGGCGGCCGACGAGGCTGCCCGCCGCTGCGCCCCGTACCTTGACGCCTGGCTCGGCCGCTTCGGCTAGTTTTTCCAGCGCGCCTGCGCGTCCGGGTGCGTCTCGATCAGGATTTCGCGGATACGCTGTTTCTCGTCCGCCGGCAAATAGGCGTAGCGGTCCTGCGGGTCGCGGCTGCGGAGCGCCGCATCGAGCCGGTCGAGGATGCGCCGCTTCAAGGTGTCGGGCAGCGCGCGGAACGATTCGGAATAGATCAGGTAACTGCAGCGCTGCGCAAAGAGCCGTCCCTCCAAATGCAGATCCTTCAGCGCATGGCCGGCGGCACTGCGCGGCGCGCCCTGCGCGAAATTTTTCACGAAGGCCGGATGGCCCGTGACGCCGGCGGGCAGCGGCGCGGCGTGGCGAAAGAGCAGCCGGTCGACGACCTCCTGCGCGGAGCTCGTGAACACACTCTTCACGCTGTCGTAAGCCGGCTCGTCGCTTTCCGGCTCCTTGAAGGTCTTCTGCAACCCGTGCTGGTAGGCCGTCATCCGGCGGGCGGCAAAGCCCGCATGCGTCAGACTGTTCTGCACGGCCATCTGATGTTCGAGCACCAGCAGTGCGACGACATCGCTTGTCGGTTTCAAATAGGCCGGTGTTTCAAAGACGGTGGAAAGTTCGTCGGGCCGTTTCGCGGCCGGCGCGAAGACCAACTGGTCGCCGTTCTCCCGCGCCACGGCGTTGCCCCGATGGGCAACCGCCCCGTGGTAGCCGGTCACATACCACCCGCCCCAGCGCTGCTCAAACGGCGTTTCATCGTCGACCAACTGCGTGCCGTGGCGGAGCAGCGGATCGCCGTTGGCATCGGGGAAGACGGAGCGGACAAACACGCCGGGAATCTCGCGCACAAACGCCCCACCGTGACAGCGCAGGCAGTCGGCCTCGCGCTCGATCTTCGGCGCCCCACGCCGCGCGCCGGGCAATTCCATCGTGTAGAAAACGGGACCGAGCTGCGGATCGACCGCGGTGACTTCCACGAGGCCGCCGGGCACCCAGCCGACATAGACGGAATCGGAAAAATAAAGGGCGCGCGGTTGATCGGGTCGGATGCGGCTGCGTTGAAAACTGGTCCGCGAGAAAACGAGGGTCTGGCTGTCGGCCGACACCCCGAGCTCGGTGAGCAGCGTCTGCAACATCTGCAGCTGACCGCCGGTCAGCGTGACTTCGCCGGCGACGAGGCGGTCTTGCAACCGGGTCAAGGCATCGCGCGGGGCGGTGGCGGAATAGCGGATCGGAGCATGCTCGTAGTCCGGCTCGCTTTGGGCGCGCGCCGCGCCGGCACCGCAGAGCGCAGCGCTGACTAGGCGAAAAACCGCACGACAGAAAACCATGGGAACGAAAGCGCGAGGAGCATTTAGGCAGCGGAGGGTGCGGCGTTCAACCTCCGACTCGTGGGAAAACGGGGCGCTCAGACGGCCGCGTAAACCTCCAGCGCCAGCGCCCGGGGAAAGACCACGTTGTTTTCTTGGTGCCCGTGCTCGTTCAGATCGGTTTCAAGCCGGGCGTAACCCGCCAGCATCGCGCTGTGTGTCGTGCCGGGTTCCGCGTCGGGCGTGAACCCATCGGTGAGTTGCGCAACCGGGCCACCGCCTCGCCGGCGCAGGCGGATGCGCGTTCCATCTGGCGGATCGGATTCGCGATCGACCCGCCGTGGCCGGACACCGTGCCGGTTGGCTCCAGCGCGCGCACGAGCGGAAACAGGATCTGCTCTTCTTTGCCCCTAGGGGGCATCATCTCCTCGGCGAACGCGCGCACGGTTTCGGCGACGGAGGTCAGACGCGCATCGCGCCGGCCGTGTTTGGGCGCGACGCGCTCGGCCTTCTCCACCAATGCGGGAAATTCCTCCTTGAGGTAGTGGTGGTGAGTTTGCTCGATGTGATCCGCCGACGCGGTGAGCGGCATCGCGCCCCCATCGACGACCGGACCGCCGGCCGGGGGTTTGGTCGGGCGCCTCCAGCAAAACGGCGAAGGTCAGCGGATCGAGGTCCTTGGCGGCGCAGGCTTGGGCGAGTGTGCGTTGGCCAACGCAGCCATCGTCGATGCCGACCCGCTCGAACAGGCCGGCCAGGCCGGGATGAGCCGCAACGATATTTCCGACCCTGGTCGCGGGTGAAAGCGAGGGAGAGGTCGTGTGCGTCAGTCTAGCCTGGACCGACGCGTGCGGCCTTGGCCGGCATCAAGCTTTCCCGCGATCGAGCGGATGAGCGCCGAGGAGTGGGCTAGTCGCGCGGCCGCCCCGGGCCCTCAGGATAGCGGGTCAAGCGGCCGGAGCCACTGTTCAAGCAGAAGGCGGAAGCCCGCCTGATCTTCGGCGACTAGCCGGGTGAGCGGGTTTTTCAGATGAACCGCAGAAGCGGACCCGATCGAAAGGGCGGGGTAGCTCAAAAGCGAAGGCAGGCGTTTTCGTGGCCGCACTTCGGGCACTTGCAGAGCGGAGTGCCGGAGGGCGCCGAGTAGAGGGCATCGCACCGGGTGCAGTGGAACGTGGTCTTGCGGCGTTCGAGATCGAAGCGCCGGTGGTCGCGCCGGTCGTACCACAACCACACGCCGAGGAACACCACGGCGACAATCGCGCAGTAGAGGACGACGGCGGTGGTGAGATCAAGCACCCCCAAGACATGGCCGCGGGGGCGCCCGACCCGCAACAAAAACCCAGCGGATGACCGCCGCAGCACCCACAAAAAACGCGCCGACGGTGACGTCGGCGCGTTCGGCGCAAAGGGGCGAGCAGAACGGATCAGCTCGTGACCTCAGGGGTCGGAGCGGCGGGCGTCGCGGCGGCTTCGGCAGCCGGCGCAGCGGCTTCGGCTGCGGGAGCGGCCTTGGCTTTCTTGCCCTTCGCGGACTTCTTGTTCTTCGACTTCTTGTAACCCGGGTCGTCGGCCTTGACGAACTCGATCAGGGCCATTTCGGCGGCGTCGCCCTGGCGCGGCTGGCCGAGTTTGTAGATGCGGGTGTAGCCACCGTTGCGGTTCGTGAACTCTTTGTGGAGTTCATTGAACAGCTTGGTGATCGCGGTCTCGTCGCGCACCACACTGAGGGCGAGGCGGCGGAGATGGATCGCGTCCTTCTTTTCGGTCTTCGCCGCGGCCTGTTTGGCCTTGGTGACGACTTTTTCGACGAACGGACGGAGAGCCTTGGCTTTCGCGAGCGTGGTCTCGATGCGGCCGTGCGTGATGAGCGACGCGGCCATATTGGACATCATCGAGCGGCGATGTTCGACGGTGACGCCGAGGGAGGCGTGGTGTTTATTGTGACGCATTGGATGGGTGTTTTAGGTGGCCCCCGATCGGCAATCCGGTCGCAGCGTGGCGCGGCAGCGGACGGCGCGAGAGCCAAAATGAATAGCGGGTGGTGAGGAGCGGGTAGCGAGCCGAAAAGCGGGCGAGGGGGGCCAAATGCCCACTACCCGCCGCCTCCCACTGCTCGCGACGTCGCTTTAGGCTTCCTTCTTCGTCTCGAGGAGGCGCTCGTCGAACTTCATGCCGAGGGACAGACCGAGGGCTTCGAGCTTTTCCTTGATTTCGTTGAGGGACTTTTTGCCGAAGTTGCGATACTTGAGCATCTCTTGCTCCGTCTTCATCGCGAGTTCGCCGACGGTGGTGATGTTCGCGTTGTTGAGGCAGTTCGCCGCGCGGACGGACAGCTCGATTTCGTTGACCGACATGTTGAGGAGCTTGCGGAGCTTGTTCTGCTCCTCGCTGACCTCGGATTGCTGGTTTTCGAATTCGTAGGACTCTTCGGAGACGCGATCAAACACGTCGAGGTGATGCTTCAGGATCGAGGCCGACTGCTTCAGGGCGTCGTCCGGAGTGATGCGGCCATCGGTCCAGATCTCGAGGATGAGCTTGTCGTAATCGGTGATCTGGCCGACGCGCGTCGCTTCGACGGCATACTTGACGAGGCGGACCGGAGAGAAGAGAGAGTCGATCGGGATGACCCCGATGGCCTGCTCTTCCTTCTTGTTTTCGACCCCGGGATAATAGCCGCGGCCCGTCTTGATCTCGATCTCGGCCTCGAAGCTACGCTTGGTGTCGAGGGTGCAGATCAATTGATCGGGGTTGATGATCGTGATGTTGGCGTCGGCCTGGATGTCGGCGGCGGTCACGGGACCGGCCTTGGTGGCCTTAATGAGGAGGGTGATCGGCTCGCGCTTGGTGGAGACGATGAGGACTTTCTTCAGGTTAAGCACGATGTCCGTGACGTCCTCGACGACGTTATCGATGGACTGGAACTCGTGGTTCACGCCGTCGATCTTGATCGACGAGATGGCGGAGCCTTCCACGGAACTGAGGAGGACGCGGCGCAGAGAGTTGCCGACGGTGTGACCATAACCGGCCTCGAAGGGCTCGGCGATGAACTTGGCGTAGGTCGGCGTGGCGCCGTCCTCGACTTTGGTGAGCTTGCTGGGGAGTTCGAACTTTCCGAGGCGTTTGGGCATGGTGATGAACTCTGACGTTTAAGAGAGAAAGGTGAAGGGTGAGGGCAGATCAGAAGCGCGAGTAGAACTCGACGATGAGTTGCTCGTTGATGTTCTGCTCCATCTCGTCGCGCGTGGGCAGACGGACGACCGTGGCTTTGAAGGTCTCGGCGTTCATGGTGAGCCAGCCGGGGACGTTGCGGATCCGGTTTTCCTCGAGGCAGCGGGTGCCGAGCTGACGGGACGCGGGCGAGTTTTTCACCTCGATCTCGTCGCCGGGGAGCACGTTGTAGCTGGCGATGTCGACCTTGTGGCCGTTGACGCGGATGTGCCCGTGGTTGACGAACTGGCGGGCGGCGGCGCGGCTCTTGGCGAGACCGAGCAGGTAAACGGTGCTGTCGAGACGGGTCTCCAGGAGCTGGAGGAAGCGTTCGCCGGTGACGCCGCGCTCGCGCTTGGCGATTTCGAAGACGCGACGGAATTGGCGCTCGAGCAGACCGTAGATGTAACGGAGCTTCTGCTTTTCATTGAGGCCGACAGCGTACTCGGAGAGCTTGCGGCGCATCTTCGGGCCGTGAACGCCCGGCGGATAGCTGCGGCGTTCGAAAGCTTTGCCGGAGCCGAGGAGGAAAGTCCCGAAGCGGCGGCTGATGCGGGTGGTAGGGCCGGTATAACGAGCCATGGAAGTGTAGAGGGAAAGAGTGAGAGTGAGGGTGGAGCGCGCAGCGTGGATTAGACGCGACGACGTTTGCGGGGGCGGCAGCCGTTATGCGGAATCGGCGTGACGTCGACGATGGACGTGATCTCGAGACCGATGGCCTGGAGAGCGCGGATGGCGGAGTCGCGGCCGAGGCCGGGACCGGAGACACGAATCTGCACGTCTTTCAGACCGTGCGACATCGCGTTGCGGGCGGCGTCTTGGGCGACGACCTGCGCGGCGTAGGCGGTGGACTTGCGCGAACCGCGGAAGTTACACTTGCCGGCGCTGGACCAAGCGATGACCTGACCTTTTTGGTCGGTGATCGAAACGATCGTGTTGTTGAAGGACGCGAGCACGTTGGCGTAACCGGAGACGACGTTCTTGGAACCTTTGGCCTTGCGGACCTTGATGGTGCCAAGCTCTTCCTTGAGGAGGTCTTCAGCCGTGGGCTGCTTGGCGACTCCGCCAATCATCTCCACCGGTTTTTCGCTGGGCGCGGGTGCCTTGGGAGCGGCTTCACCGGCGGCGGGAGCCGCGGGAGCGGCACCGTCGGCTGCGGGCTTCGCAGCCTTGTCGGCTTTGGGCGCCTTGGCCTTTTTCTCGGCGGGGGCGGCAGCCGGCGCGCCGTCGGCGGCGGGCTTGGCGGGTTTCTCTTTCTTGGGAGCTGACTTTTCTTCGGCCATGGAGGTGTTTTATTAAGATTTTTCGGGAGCGGCTTTGGTGACACCCACGGTCTTGCGCGGGCCCTTGCGGGTGCGGGCATTGGTGCTCGTGCGCTGACCGCGCACGGGAAGGCTGCGGCGGTGACGGATGCCGCGGTAGCAATTGATCGCTTGGAGGCGTTTGAGATTCGCCGCGATTTCGCGACGGAGATCACCCTCGAGCACCCACTTGTTCTCGGTGATGATCTGGAGGATCTTGTTGAGTTGTTCCTCCGTCAGATCCTGGGCCCGCATGTCGGGATTCAGGCCGGCATCTTTGACCAGCTGATCGGCGCGCGTGGGGCCGATGCCGTTGATATAACGCAGGGAATACGCGACTTTCTTTTTCGCGGGGATTTCTACACCGAGGAGACGTGGCATAATTTTTTAGTTGAGAGTTGAGTGATGAAAGATGAGGGAAAAATCAGGAGGAAAAGGGGGCGCCCACCGAGCGCGGAATCGTGAGGATTTCCGGGCCGCGGTCGGTCGTAAGGACGGTATGTTCGAAGTGAGCGGAGGGCAATCCATCGGCGGCGACGACCGTCCAGCCGTCGGAGAGCGTCTTGGTCTTATGGTGGCCGAGGTTAACCATGGGCTCGATCGCGAGCGTCATGCCGGGCTTGATCTTGTCGCCGGCTCCCTTGCGGCCGAAGTTCGGGATCTCGGGCGGCTCGTGCATCGAGACGCCCACCCCGTGGCCGACCATGTCGCGGACGACACTAAAGCCGTTCGCCTCGCAGTAGTGCTGGATCGCGTGGGAGATATCGCCGATCCGGTTGCCGACCTGCGCCTGCTTGATCCCGAGGTCGAGGGCGTCGCGGCTGACGCGGAGGAGCTTTTCGACGGCGGAGGCAACCGGACCGACCGGGACAGTGAAGGCGTTGTCGCCGACGTAGCCGTCGTTCCATACGACGATGTCGAGCGAAACGATGTCGCCTTCGCGGAGGATGCGTTTGAAGGACGGGATGCCGTGCACCACTTCGTCGTTCACCGAGATGCAGGTGTGCGCTGGGTAGCGTCGCGAACCATGCTGGTAGCCGTAACAGGCGCTACGGGCTCCGAGGCGGGCGATCCAATCGCGTCCAGCCTCTTCCAAGTCTTGCGTCGTGATGCCGGGCCTGACCAGCGGCTTGAGTTGCTCAAGGACCGTGGCGGCGATGGCGCACGCCTCCCGCATTTTGGCGATCCCGTCTTTGTTTTTGATCGGGATGGCACTCATGCGGCGAGGTCGCCCGGCTCATAAATGAGACCGAGCGTGCGGTAGTGTTCGACAATGGCCCCGTTGGGACTAGCGCCGACGAGAACGCCGTGGAGGCTTTCGTCGCGGGCATCGAGCCATTCGTCGAACACAATTGCTTGGAGCAGCGTAGCCGGGAATTCGTGGAGGACGAATCCCGCATCAGGTTTGCGCGCGAAGAACCAGCGACGCATCAGCGCCAGCGTGTTTGCTTCCTCCGCCGCGGCGTGAACCGGGCGGCGCGAAATCTCCGGCCGCACTAGGCGGAGGGGAGAGACGTGCTCAATATTCAAAGAACGGGCCTGGTTCATCAGGTTTTCCAAACGGAAATCAGTCGAACCGAGGAGAAGGAACTTCGTCTTGGCGGGAGCGCCAGAACGAGAGAAAGGGTCGTTGATGGGGCCCATCGCGACCCGAGTAAAGGTTTTATTTCGTGAACATCCGGTAGCCCCAGATGCCGAGGCCCAAAACGAGGAGTCCGAGCATCGGCAGCGCAAGCTTCAACACCGCTTCGGTGCTAAGCGCGTCACCCGTCATACCACCCTGGGGGTTGGCACTGCGGGCGCGGACCCGGCCCTTCTTGAGGAAACCGTCGTAGTGACGCTGCAAGAGGAACGTCTCAATCTGGCGCATCGTGTCGAGGATGACGCCGACGGTGATCAACATGCCGGTGCCGCCGAAGAAGTAGGCGATGCGCGGCGGCACATCGAGCTCGAAGAGGAGCACGTCGGGCATAACCGCGATCACCGTGAGGAAGATCGCCCCAGCCAGGGTCAGGCGGGTCATGATGAAATCGAGAAACTGAGCGGTTGGCTCGCCGGGACGCACGCCGGGAATGTAGCCACCGTATTTCTTGAGATCGTCGGCGATCTGGATCGGCTTGAACATGACGGACACCCAGAAATAACTGAAGAAAAGGATGAGCGTGATGTTGAAGGCGTAATAAGACCAGTGACCGCGGAGGAGATTTTGAGAGATCTCGGTGAGGAATTTGATGTTGTAAGCGCTACCGACCCAAGAGAAAATCTGCTGGGGGAAAAGCAAAATCGCACTCGCAAAGATGACGGGCATGACGCCGGAATAGTTGACCTTGAGGGGCAGAAACGAACTCTGCCCACCCATGACCTTGTTTCCGACGACGCGCTTGGCGTATTGGACGGGAATCTTCCGCTGACCCTGCACGACCATAATAATGCCCATGGTGACGAGGAGGAAGAGGCCCACCATAATCACGGCCTGCGGCAGGCCCAGACTGGTGCCGGTGCCGACGGGCTTGAAGAAGAGATTGTAGGTCGCCACGGCCGCGCCGGGGATGTCGGCGAGAATGCCGACCGTAATCAGGAGCGAAACACCGTTGCCGATACCACGCTGGGTGATCTGCTCGCCGAGCCACATCAGCAACATCGTGCCCGCGGTCATAAAGATCACCGAGGTGAGAATGAAACTCCACTTATTGACGATGACGATCGGACCGTAGACGGCGAGGTCGTAACCCGCAAAGAGCTGGGTGGGATTATTGAGGGCGAGCAACAATAGAGTGCCTTGGATCAAACAGATGAGCACCGTCGCATAACGCGTGTACTGGGTGAGCTTCTGGCGACCGACATCACCCTCTTGCTGGAGGCGGCTCAGTGCCGGCACCACCGCGGTCATCAACTGGAAGATGATCGAGGCGCTGATATACGGCATGATGCCCAGCGCGGCAATGGCACCCTTGATGAGGGCGCCGCCGGTGAACATGTTGTAGAGACCGACGAGTGCGCTGGCGCCGCCAGCCGACTGATCGCCAAAGAACCGCTGGAGCGGGGCTGGGTCGATGCCGGGGAGCGGGATGTGCGCGGCCACGCGGGCCACAAACAACAGCGAAAGCGTATAGAAGATGCGCGAGCGGAGCTCGGGGATCTTCAGGGAGTTCGTGAAGGCGGAAAACACAGCGTGAGGCGGGAGGTTGGGAGACGTGTGGAAAAACGAAGCGCGCTGGGGTTAGCCGACGCGCTCCCCTTTAGGCGACGATGGCCTGGCCACCGGCTTTTTCGATCTTGGCCTTGGCCGAGTCGGAGAACTTGGCGGCGGTCACCTTGAAGGCGCGGCCGACTTCGCCGTCGCCGAGGATCTTCACGGCCGTCTCGCCCTTGCGGATGAGTCCGGCGGCGGCGAGCGACACGGCATTGACTTCCGTGACGGACGCGTCGAGTCCAGCGAGGTCGCCGACATTCAGGATCGCGATCTCAGTGCGGAAATTGAACTGATTGAAGCCGCGATGCGGGAGCTTGCGGTAGAGGGGCATCTGGCCGCCTTCGAAGCCGGGGCGGATGGAGCTGCCGGAGCGGGCCGACTGGCCCTTGCCGCCGCGACCGGAGGTCTTGCCGTGGCCGCCGCCTTCGCCGCAACCGACGCGCTTCTTGCGGTGAATGGCACCTTTAACGTTCTTAAGTTCGTGGAGTTTCATGATGGTTCCTAGGATGGGTCGCCCCACCCCGCCGATAGGCGGAGCGGGACTCGGATTTTTGAGTGAAGGGACTTAGCTCGACTTGCGGATCGCCGTGATGTTCTCGGCGAGACGGAGCTGGAGGAGACCGTTGAGCGTGGCGTGCACGACGGCGATGTGGTTCGAGGAACCCATCGACTTGGTGAGGATGTTCTTGACGCCGGCAGCCTCGAGGACCGCGCGGACACCACCACCGGCGATGAGACCGGTGCCGGGAGAAGCGGGCTTGAGCATGACGCGGCCGCCGTCATAGCGACCGAGCACATCGTGCGGAATCGTGTCGCCCTTGAGCTTCACGCTGACGAGGTGCTTGTGGGCGTTGGCGGTGCCCTTCTTGATGGCGTCGGGAACTTCGTTAGCCTTGCCGTAGCCGATGCCAACTTTGCCCTTGCCGTCGCCGACGACGGCGAGCGCAGCGAAGGAGAAGCGGCGACCGCCCTTGACGACCTTGGCGCAGCGATTGATGAAGACGACCTTCTCGATCATCGTCGGACCGTCGCCGTCCTGGGGCTTGTCGCGGTTGTCGCGGCGGGGGCCGCGATTGCCGCCGGGGCCGCGATTGCCGCCTTGGCCGCCGCGGAAGCCGCCGCCGCCGCCTTGGCCGCGGGGGGCGCGCTGTTCGCGCTCAGGCGCGGCAGCAGCAGGGGCAGTCACGACCGGGGTGACGGGGGCTGGCGTGGCGCTCTCGGGCGCGGAAGAGGATTCGGTGCTCATGCTGATTTTTAGAATTGGAGGCCACCTTCGCGAGCGGCGTCGGCGAAGATTTTGACTTTACCGTGGTAAGGGGCGCCGCTGCGGTCGAAGACGACCGAGGCGATGCCGGCGGCCTTGGCCTTGGAGGCGAAGGCGACGCCGAGCACTTTCGCGCCGGCGATGTTGGCCTTCAGCTTCTGCTTGCGCAGTTCGGCGTCGAGGCTGCCAAGGAAAACCAGCGTGGTGCCGGTATCGTCGTCGATCGCCTGGGCGTACACGTGTTTCGCGGTGAAGCGGACACAGAGGCGCGGGCGGAGGGCGGTGCCGGTAACTTTTTTGCGGATTCTCCAACGACGTTTCTGGAGGAGGATGGCTTTGGAAGTGCTCATGGGATGGACCCTGAAAAGGATGGTTACGATTAGGCGACAGTCTTGCCTTCTTTGCGGCGGACGCGTTCGCCAACGATACGGACACCCTTGCCCTTGTAGGGCTCGGGCGGGTAATAGCTGCGGATCTCCGCCGTGACGGCGCCGACAAGCTGCTTGTCTGCACCCTCGACCTTGATCTTCGTCTGGTCGGTGACGGTGAGTTTGATACCGGCCGGGATTTCCATCAGAATCGGATGGGAATAGCCGAGCGCGAGATCGAGCGTGGCGCCCTTGAGGTTGGCTTTGAAGCCGACGCCTTGGATTTCGAGATCCTTGACGTACCCCTCGGAAGCGCCCTTGACCATCCCGGCGATGACCGAGCGGACGGTACCATACATCGCTTTCGCGAAGCGGCTGTCATCCTCGGTGGGACTGACGACGACCGACTTGTTGGCGACGGTGATCTTTACGACGGGCGCGAAAGCCTTGGAGACTTTGCCTTTGGGACCCTCGACGTGGACGGTGTTACCGGTGAGGGTAACCTTGACCTTGTCGGGGACGATAACGGGTTGTTTGCCGATGCGGCTCATGGTACGTGGCGGTTTTACCAAACGTTGCAGATCAGTTCGCCACCGGCCTTGTTGCGGCGGCAGTCAGCGTCTTTCATCAGACCTTTGGAGGTCGAGAGGATGCCGATGCCGAGGCCATTGAGGACGCGCGGAATTTCGGTGTAGCCGAAGTAAAGACGGCGGCCTGGGGAGGACACGCGGGTAATGCCGGTGATAGCGGGAGCGCCGTCGACATACTTCATTTTCACGACGAGGGTCTTGTGACCCGCGGCGGAAATGGAATTGGAGTGGCCCGCGACGTAACCCTCGACGAGGAGGATAACGGCGATGGCTTCTTTGAGGGTGGAATGCGGAATCACGCATTCATCGAGGCGCGCCTTGCTGGCGTTCCGCAGGCGCGTGAGGAGATCACTGATCGGGTCGGTCATGGTGGATGTTGTTTAAAGGTGGCCGTGGGTCATATCCGATGCGCCGGTGGCGCACAAACCCCCGCGGCCGGAAAAAATTACCAAGAAGATTTCGTCACGCCAGGAATCTTGCCGGCGAGGGCGAGCTCACGGAACTGGATGCGGGAGACGCCGAACTTGCCGATGAAGGCGCGCGGGCGGCCGCTCATGGAGCAACGATTGCGGATACGCGTGGCGGAGGAGTTGCGGGGCAGCTGCTGGAGCTTCTTGCCCGCAGCGTAGAACGCCTCGTCGGCGGTGGCGGGATTCTTGAGGATGGCCTTGAGCTCGGCGCGTTCAGCGGCGTGCTTGGCGGTGAGGCGCTTGCGCTTTTCGTTGCGCTGGATGGCGGATGTCTTGGGCATGGTCGGCGAAAATTAACTCAGGCTGCGGTGGGTTTCTGCTGCTGCACGGGTTGCGGATCAACGCGCCGGAAAGGCATGCCGAGGAGCTTCAGGAGCTCGCGGCCTTCGTCGTCGGTCTGCGCGGTAGTAACAATCGTGACGTCGAGCCCCATGGTCTTCTTGACGTTCTCCAGAGTGATCTCCGGGAAGATGGAGAAGTCGGTGACTCCGAGGCTGTAGTTGCCTTGGCCGTCGAGCTTCGAAGGCACGCCGCGGAAATCGCGGATGCTGGGGAGAGCGACGGAGAGGAGGCGGTAGAGGAATTCCCACATCGCGGGACCGCGGAGGGTGACGCTGCAACCGGTGGTTTGGTTGGGCTTCAGCTTGAAGTTAGCGATGGCCTTCTTCGAGCGGTTCAGAATCGGCTTCTGCCCGGCGATGGCACCCATGTCGCGCGCGATGTCGGCGATGTGGTTCTTGTCGGCGTCGGCGTCAATACCGGTGTTCAAGTTGATCTTCACCAACTTCGGCACCTGGTGCTTGTTTTTGTAGCCGCGGGATTTCACCAGCTCAGGGACGACCTGCTCGGTGTAGATTTTTTTAAGGACGGGGACGTAGCTCATGTTCGTGGCGACCGGATTACCGACCCGGAGGCAATAGAGGAGGATGATTAAAGTGGAAAAGCGCCGAGTAACTCATGCGGGCCGCCGGGTTGGCAAGCACGCATTCGTGGCGGGCTCTTAGGCGGTGGCCTTCTTGCGCTTGCTCGCGTCGAAGACCGACTGGAGCATGAGATTGGAAGTGTGGACGGAGCCCTCGAGTTCGACGATGGCGCCCTGGGGGTGCTTCTCGGATTTCTTGAGGTGGCGCTTCATCATCGCGACGCCTTCCACGCGGGCGCGTGACTTGGCGGCGAGAATCTCGAGGACCTTGCCTGTTTTGCCCTTGTGGGAGCCGGCGATGACAACGACCTGATCGTTGCGTTTGACGTGGAATTTCGTGGCCATGTTAGAGGACCTCCGGAGCGAGCGAAATGATCTTCATGAAGTTCTTCGCACGCAGTTCGCGGGCGACAGGGCCGAAGATACGGGTGCCCTTTGGGTTGTTCGCGGCGTCGATGATGACGATCGCGTTGCTGTCAAAGCGGAGGTAGCTGCCGTCGGCCCGGCGGACCGGGGCCTTGGTGCGAACGACGACGGCCTTGACGACCTCGCCCTTCTTCACGGTGGCCTCAGTGGCACTCTGCTTGATGTGAACGGTGATGATGTCACCCACACCGGCGGTGGAAGTGATCTGGCCTTTTTTGCTAATCATCGCGGCCTTGCGAGCACCGGTATTGTCGGCGACTTCGAGAATGGAGCGCAGTTGGATCATGGCGAGCCTCCTAGGAGGGAAACGTTAATGGAGATGAAAGCGCTCAGGCTTTCGTGACTTTGGTGGGGACGAGTTCGGCAACATCCTTCTCGGAGATTGCGACGGCGTCGGTGGTAACGGCTTTGAGGATGATGGAGACGACACGCCAGCGCTTGAGGCGGCTGAGCGGGCGAGTTTCCATGACCTCGACCTTGTCGCCGACCTTCGTCTCGTTCTTCTCGTCGTGGACGTGGAGAACGGTCTGGCGGTTGACGACCTTGTGGTAGAGGGGATGCGGCGTCTTGTAGGCGACGGTGACTTTGACGGACTTGTCGCCCGAGCGGCTCGAGACGAAACCGATTTGGGTGCGACGCTGGGTGCGCTGGCCTTCAGTGGCGGTGGACATGGCGGTGAGGTGGTTGAGGCGAGCGATTAAGCGGCGACAGACGCTTTGGTCTTCTTCTCGTTTTGGATGGTGAGGAGGCGGGCGATATCCTTGCGGAGCGTGCGGAGCTTGTCGGTCTTTTCCACCTGGCCGGTCTGCTTACGCAGACGCAGCTGGAGGAGTTCCTCCCGGATGGAGCGGACCTTGACGGTGATCTCGTCGTTGGACAGATCGCGGATTTCTTTGGAAGTCATGGCGGGCGTTGTTTGAAAATTAGGTGGCGTTGGTGTCGCGCTGGATGAAGCGGCAACGGAACGGCAGCTTGGCGTCGGCGAGGCGGAAGGCCTCCTTGGCGACGGTCGTGGGCACACCGGCGAGCTCGAAGAGCACGGCACCGGGCTTGATGACGGCGACGTAGTACTCGACAGCGCCTTTACCCTGACCCATGCGGGTTTCGGCCGGCTTCTTGGTGACGGGCTTGTGCGGGAAGATGCGGATCCAGAGTTTGCCCTTGCGCTTGAGGTGGCGCGAGATGGTGACGCGGGCAGCTTCGATCTGCTGACCGGTCATAGGGCCGCGGGAGAGCGACTGGAGGCCGTATTCGCCGAAGGCGAGAGTGTTGCCGCGCTTGGCATTGCCAGCGCGGGAGCCTTTCATCGACTTGCGGTATTTGGTGCGGGCGGGAGCTAGAGCCATGGGAGAATTCTCCTAAAAAGGGTTTATCCGTGAACCGGATCAGTTGTTGTCGGACTCTTTTTTACAGATCCAGCATTTGACGCCGATCTTGCCGTAGAGGGTGAGCGCTTCGGCAAAGCCGTAGTCGATGTTTTCGCGGAGGGTATGCAACGGCACGCGGCCTTTGCGCTGCCACTCGCGGCGGGCGATGTCCGTGCCACCGAGGCGGCCGGAGCATTGGATACGGATACCTTCGGCACCCAGCGCCATGGCCATTTCGACGGCCTTCTTCATGGCGCGGCGGAAAGCAATGCGGCGCTCGAGCTGGAGCGCGACGTTCTCGGCGACGAGAGCGGCCTCGATCTCGGGCTTCTTGACTTCCTGGATGTCGAGGAGGATTTCCTTGCCCGTGAGCTTGGCGAGTTCCTCTTTGATCTTCTCGATTTCCTGACCCTTACGGCCGATGACGATGCCCGGACGGGCGGTGTAAATTTTGACGCGGACGCGGTTCGACGCGCGCTCAATGAAGATGCGCGGAACAGACGCCTGCTTGAGCTTCTCCATCAGCTTGGTGCGGATGATCTGGTCCTCGAGGAGCAGCTTGGGGAACTCCTTCTTGGAGGCATACCAGCGGGACTGCCAGTTGCGACGGACGGCGAGACGGAAGCCTGTGGGATTGGTTTTTTGGCCCATGGTAGTTGGTGATTAGTTCGAGGTTCCGTCGGAGAGGACGATGCGGATGTGGGACATCTTCTTACGGCGTGGCATCGCGGTACCGCGGGCACCGGCCTTGAAGCGCTTCAACACGGGACCGTTCTCGATGAGAGCGAACTTGATCGTGAGGCTGTCGGCCGAAAGGTTGTTGTTGTTCTCGGCGTTCGCGATCGCGCTTTTCAGCGTCTTGGCGATGAGTTTCGCGGACTTACGCGGGATGAGCGCGAGGTATTCGAGTGCTTCGACGGCCTTACGGCCTTGGACGATGCGGGAGATGTCTCGCATTTTCTTCGGCGACATGCGCGCGTAGCGAGTGAGGGCTTGAACTTCCATGGTAATAACGGTGACGGGTGGAGGATTCCGGCCGTGAGGCCGGCGGCAGTGACGGAGCGAATCCGCCCTACCCTTTTGGTTGGTTTAGCTTTTAGGTTTTGAGAACTTTGACGGAGGCGGTGTCGCCCGCGCGGATGGCCTGGCCGGCCGCGAGGTGAACGATGAGCGCCGAGCCGCAGGTCGGGCGGAGTTCGACGAGGAGGACCTCGGCGATTTCCGCGCCGCCACGGGTGATCCGGCACACCATGCCCTGGCGCAAACCGGCGTTGAAGCCGTGGTCCAGAAGCACGAGGTCGGCGACGCGCGTCGGCTGCACCGCGACGACTTCGGCCAAGCCTGGCGCCACCGCGGCGCGCGCCGTAAACGGCGTAGCAGCGACAAACGCGAGCAGGCTGGACAGGAAGAGACGACGGCGCATGGACAGCGACCTTAGATTTCCTTGCGGGTCATGCCACCGTGCGACTTGAACGTGCGGGTGGGCGCGAACTCGCCGAGTTTGTGGCCGACCATATTTTCGGTGACGTAGACGGCGGTGAAGACCTTGCCGTTATGAACGCTGAACGTGTGGCCGATGAAGTCGGGCGTGATCGTCGAGCGGCGGGACCAGGTCTGGATGGGCTTCTTGGCGCCGGCCTTGACCGCCTTCTCGATTTTCTCGAGGAGGTGGTAGTCGACAAAGAAACCTTTTTTGATGGAACGTGCCATGGTGCGAAAGGGGGCGGCTTACTTCTGGTTGCGGGGCTTGCGGCCGTTGTGGTGAAGAATGATCGAGTTGTTCGACAACTTCGTGCGACGGCGGGTCGGGAAGCCCTTCGCGAGCTGGCCCCAGGGGGACACGAGCTGTTGACGGCCACCACCACCCTTGGACTTGCCCTGACCACCACCGTTGGGGTGATCGACCGGGTTCATCGCCATACCGCGGACGTGAGGACGCTTGCCGAGCCAACGGGCGCGACCGGCCTTGCCGAGGGACTGCTTGTTGTGGTCACCGTTGCCGACGACGCCGATGGTGGCGCGGCAATCCGCGTGCACATAACGGAATTCGCCGGAAGGCATCTTGAGCTGGGCCTTGTCGCCTTCGACGCCGATGAGCTCGAGGCTGGCACCTGCCGTGCGGGCGATCTGCGCACCGCGACCGGGCAGCAGCTCTACGCAATGGAGGAGCGTAGACGGCGGGATCAAACGCAGCGGGAAGTTGTTGCCGACCGTGAAATCGTTCGTCGTCGCCTGGTTAGAGGCAAAGATCTTCGTGCCGACGGCGAGACCCTCGGGGGCGATGATGTAGCTCTTCTCGCCGTTCGCGTAGGCGATGAGAGCGATATTCGCCGAGCGGTTCGGGTCATACTCGATCGCCTGCACCTTGGCGGGCATATCGAGGACCGAGCGCTTGAAGTCGATGATGCGGTAAAGCTGCTTGTGACCGCCGCCGCGATGGCGGGACGTGACACGTCCGTAGACGTTGCGGCCGCCGCTCTTGTGCTTGTGCTCGGTGAGGGCGCGCTGGGGACGTTCTTTCGAGAGCCCCTTCTCCATGTTGAGAGAAGTGAAGCGGCCGGAAGGCGTGAGCGGGCGGAAGGAATGGATAGGCATGTTGGGTGTGCTCCGGTTGAGGCGAGGTCGCGTTAGACGAGCTCGATTTTGTCGCCGGCCTTGAGGGTGACGATGGCCTTCTTGTAATCTGAACCGATGCTGGGACGACCCGTGCGGCTCTTCTTGTTTTTACCGCGGGTCGTCATCGTGTTCACACGACGGACGGTGACCTTGAAGGTCTGCTCCACGGCTTCGGCGATCTGGTGCTTGTTAGCGTCCTTGAAGACCTCGAAGGTGTACTGCCCGAGCATCGAGCTGAGCTTGTTCGACTTCTCCGAAAGGCGGACGAATTTGAGAACTTTGTCGGCGTTCATGAGTTCTTTCCTCCATTGACGCGGGCGAGAATGGTCTCGAGCGCCTTGGTGCTGACGATGATTTTTTTGTATTGCGCGAGATCGAGCGTGTTGAGCTTGGAGGCGTCCTGGAGGGACACGCGCTCAAGATTGCGGGCGGCGCGGGCGGTTTCGATGGCGAACGGAGCATCGACGAGGAGCAGTTTGCCCTTCGCGCAGATGCGGCCGAGGATGACGCCGACGGATTTCGTCTTCGCGGGAGCGGCGACGAAGGCTTCGATGACGGCGATTTCGCCGGCAATCGCGCGGTCGAAGAGCGCGCGGCTGAAGGCGAGATCCTTCACCTTGCCGTTGATCTTCTTCGAGTAGTCGCGGGGCTTCGGGCCGAAGACGACGCCACCGCCGCTCCACAGGGGAGAACGGATGGAGCCGGCACGGGCGCGGCCGGTGCCCTTCTGGCGCCACGGCTTCTTGCCACCGCCGCGGACTTCGCCGCGGGTCTTGGTGGAATGAGTGCCTTGGCGGTTGTTGGCATTGATGGCAACGATGACTTCCTTCACGGCTTGCAGGCCTTTGTCGCCTTCAAACGTGGGGATGTTGGCGAAATCTTTTTCGCTGCTCGTCGTGCCGTCGGAACTAAAAACGGTGAGTTTCATGGCTGGGTCTCCGGGTTATTTCTTGGCGGCGGGCTTGGCAGCGGGCTTCGCGGCGGCCTTGGCGGCAGCAGCGGGCGCGGGTGCGGGTGCGGCGACCGGGGGCAGCGCACGCTGGCCCTTGATGGCGGAGCGAACGACAACGTCGTCGCCGTTGGCACCGGGGATCGCACCCTTCACGAGGATGAGATTCTTCTCGGCGATAATCTTGACGACGCGCAGGTTTTGAACCGTGCGGGAGTCGGTGCCCATGTGACCGGGCATGGCCTGGTTCTTCCAGACGCGGCCGGGGGTCTGGCGCATGCCGACCGAACCGATGCGGCGATGGAACATGGAGCCGTGCGTGGCGGGACCGCCCGCGACGCGAAAGCGTTTGACGACGCCTTGGAAGCCTTTGCCCTTGCTGGTGCCGCAGACATCGACGAGCTGGCCTTCGGTGAAGGCGGCAACTGTGACGATGTCTCCGACCTTCAGCGTAGGAGCGGCCGTGAGGCGGACTTCGCTGAGGACGCGCGGGGCGACTTCGAGGCCGGCCTTCTGCGCGTGACCGAGTTCACCGGCGGCGGTGTTCTTGGTTTTCTTGGTGGCGAAACCAATTTGGACGGCATGGTAGCCGTCGGTTTCGAGGGTCTTGACCTGGACGACTGAACAGGGTCCGGCTTCGACCACGGAGACGGGGACTAGGACGTTTTGGGCGTCATAGACCTGCGTCATCCCGATTTTTTTGCCGAGGAGCGATGAGATCATGGGCTAAGTGGTAGGTGGAAAAGAATTCCGTTTAACGACCTACATTAGATGCAACCTGGAGGTGCCACGGAGGGCACACAGGCAACGACTAACGTTGAAAGTTAAGAGAGCGTTCTCAGACGTTGATGGTGATGTCCACGCCGGACGGGAGGTTGAGTTTCTTCAGTTCGTCGACCGTTTGGGCGGTCGGCTCGATGATGTCGATGAGACGCTTGTGCGTGCGCGTCTCGAACTGCTCCATGGACTTCTTGTCCACGTGCGGGGAGCGATTGACGGAAAGTTTCTCGATGCGGGTGGGCAGCGGGATGGGGCCGGAGACCCGTGCGCCGGAGCGCTTGGCGGTCTCGACGATGTCCTGGGCGGACTGATCGATCACGCGATAGTCGAAGCCCTGGAGTTTGATGCGGATGCGTTGGCCTTTCATAGCGAAAAAAGAACGGAGGTTTAGGTACGGGCGGGACCCTTGGCATTGCTCTCGACGATCTTGGCGAGGAGCGAATTCGGGACCTGCTCGAAGTGGGAAGGAGTGATACTGGCGCTGGCGCGGCCCTTGGAGAGGGAACGGATATCGGTGACGTAGCCGAAGAGGAGTTCGAGGGGAACGTGAGCGGTGATGATACACGCACCGGTCTTGTTCTCCATGCCCTGGATCTGACCACGGCGACGGTTGATGTCGCCCATGAGGTCGCCCTGATATTCCTCGGGCGTCGTGACTTCGACACCCATGATGGGCTCGAGCAGGATCGGCGTGGCTTTCTTCATCGCGTCCTTGAACGCAAAGATTCCGGCCATCTTGAATGCGAGCTCGGAGGAGTCGACTTCGTGGAACGAGCCATCAGTGATGCGGATGATGACATCGACGACCGGGAACCCGGCGACGACCCCATTGTTGGCACCTTCCAAAATACCTTCCGTGGCGGGCTTGATGAACTCCTTCGGGATCGAACCACCCACGGTCTCGTTGATGACTTCGACGCCTTTACCCTTTTCGGCCGCCTCCATCTTGATACAGACGTGCCCGTATTGTCCCTTGCCGCCGGACTGACGAATGAACTTGCCTTCGCCGTCAGCGGACGTCTTCACCGTCTCGCGGTAAGCGATTTGCGGCTTGCCTGCGGTGGCCTCAACCTTGAACTCGCGTTTCATGCGGTCGCGGATGATGTCCAAATGGAGTTCGCCCATGCCGGCGAGAATCGTCTGGCCGGTGTCTTGGTCGGTCTTGACGCGGAGCGTCGGATCTTCCGCGACCAAGCGCTGGAGTGCGGTGCCCATCTTTTCCTGGTCGGCCTTGGAGTTCGGCTCGATGGACATCGAGATGACAGGCTCGGGGAAGGACGGCGGCTCGAGGCGGATATCGAAATCTTCGTCACACAGCGTGTCGCCGGTGATCACGTCTTTGACGCCGACGACGGCGCAGATATCACCCGCGTACGCCATATCGATTTCCTCGCGCTCGATAGCGCGCATGAGGACGAGGCGGGAAACGCGTTCGGTGCGACGGGTCCGGGGGTTATACAGGGCCATCCCGCGGGGGAGCGTCCCGGTATAGACGCGGAAAAATACAAGACGACCGACGAACGGATCGTTCCAAAGCTTGAAAGCAAGACCGGCAAGCTTGGCCTTGTCGTTGACGACGGCCTCGACGGGTTTGCCGTCGCTGTCCTGACCCTGCATTGGCGGTACGTCGATCGGGCTGGGCAGATAGTTGACGACGCAGTCGAGCAGGCGCTGCACGCCCTTCTTCTTAAATGCCGAACCGGGGACGACACCCGTGAACTGAAGGGAAATCGTGGCCTTGCGGACGCCGAGCATGAGCTCAGACACGCTGATCTCGAGACCATTGAGATACTTTTCGGCGATCACATCGTCGAAATCCGAAACGGCTTCGATGAGCTTGTCGCGGTATTCCTTCGTCTGGGCGACAAACTCAGCGGGCACCTCACGCGTCACCGGCTCCATGCCGAGCGGGTCCGTGGTATCTTCGAAAATATAGGCGATGTTCTGAACGAGATCGATCAGGCCCGTGAAATTCTCTTCCTTGCCGATGGGCAAGAAGATCGGGTGAGCATTGGCCTTGAGCTTCTCGCGCATCTCGGAGACGGCGCGGAAGAAATCGGCACCGGTGCGGTCCATCTTGTTGATGAAGGCGACGCGCGGAACGCGGTATTTGTTGGCTTGGCGCCAGACGGTCTCGGACTGGGGCTGCACGCCAGCGACGGCGCAGAACACGGCGACGGCACCGTCGAGGACGCGGAGCGAGCGCTCGACCTCAGCCGTGAAGTCCACGTGTCCGGGAGTATCAATGATGTTGATGCGCTGCTTGATGCCCTTCCAGGGGCCCCAGGAAGCGTTCCAAGCGCAGGAGATGGCGGCCGCGGTGATCGTGATACCACGCTCGCGTTCCTGTTCCATCCAATCGGTGACCGTGGTGCCCTCGTGCACTTCGCCCATTTTGTGGACGGCGCCGGAGTAGAAGAGGATGCGTTCCGTGGTCGTGGTCTTGCCGGCGTCAATGTGCGCGGCGATACCGATGTTACGCGTCCACTCGAGCGGGAACGGACGGTCCTTCGAATTGACCGGGGAAACATGGGCCTTGTCGGTGACGACAAGAATAGTGGGAGCGGCTGAATCGGACATGGGAAGAGGGCGGAGTGACTGACCTTACCAGCGGAGATGGGCGAAGGCGCGATTGGCCTGGGCCATCTTATGGGTATCTTCCTTCTTCTTCACGACGCCACCCGTGTTGTTGTAGGCATCGATGATCTCGGCGGCGAGGGCGTCCTTCATCGTCACGCCCTTGCGGCCGTGCGCGGCGTCGACGATCCAGCGGAGGGCGAGCGACTCCTGCCGTTCAAACGAAATTTCGATTGGCACTTGGTAGGTGGCGCCACCGACGCGGCGGCTCTTGACCTCAAGGCGGGGGCGGGCGTTTTCCAAGGCGCCGAGCAGCAAGTCCACCGGGTCACCCTTCTCGAGCTTCTCCGAGACCTTCTCGAACGCGCCGTAAACGATGCGCTGGGCAAGATTCTTCTTGCCGCTCTTCATGATGACATTGACCAGATGCGCAACGAGCGGGCTCTTGTAGCGGGCATCCGGGACGACTTGGCGTTTTTCGGCTCTGTGACGGCGTGACATGACGAGATGGTGTTAGGAAAAAAACGCGGTTTACTTGGCAGCCTTTGGACGCTTGACGCCGTACTTGGAACGGGAGCGACGACGTTTTTCGACGCCGGTGGCGTCGAGGGTGCCACGCACGATGTGGTAGCGGACACCGGGCAGATCCTTCACGCGACCACCGCGCACGAGCACAATCGAGTGCTCCTGGAGATTGTGGCCCTCGTCGGGAATGTAAGAGATCACTTCGTTGCCGTTCGTGAGGCGGACCTTCGCGACCTTACGGATAGCGGAGTTCGGCTTCTTGGGGGTGCGGGTCATCACCTGCACGCACACGCCGCGCCGGAACGGGTTACCGTCCAAAGCGGGAGACTTCGACTTGATACGCACCTTGCGGCGGCCTTTGCGCACGAGCTGGTTGATGGTTGGCATACGAGAAATGCGGGTGTTACAGAGTGGAAATTGGAGAAAAGAGGAGAGACGCTACAGGGCGCCGAAAGCTCGGCAAGAACTTTCTGGCAAAAAGGTGAAATACTCGCGAAATCCGGGATTCGGGCCCGGCTCGCGAACTGAAAAGCATCACCGACCGAGGCCGCCGATGCGCGAGAGAGGATTGGAGCGAACGACCCTTGCGACTCGCACCGGGAAGACAAGGCGATTCCCCCGCGCTGCGAAAATACTTCCGGCGCCGCTCGGCGCCCGACGCGATTGGCTGGGAAGGATCTGGAGCGCGGAGCGCGCCCGGCGAGCAGTGGCAGCGTAAGCGCTCCGCTCTCGACTAAATCTCTGCTCCTGGCGGTCGGTCGCCGGCGTGCGGCTCCCGGGCCTCACCGCTCAGCGCTCAACTTTCCGCTCCGCGCTCTGAGCCCTCAGCTCGCGAGAGCGCCCCCCCCCGCCCCCCCATGCGCATCCCCAAATGCCCGATTCGTATTTTCCGTGGAGTCCGTGCTCCCTACGCTCCCAACTCGTTCCGCCCCGACGATGAAGAGCGGCACTCCTCCTGTGGAATATTCAGACAGGGAGCGCTGACGCTCGGAGATCGGATCGCTGCACCGGACCAGCCCATTTTTGACCACGGATGGCGCGGATGCGAAAAACCGCGATGGCAGAAACTCGCCGCATCCCCACCCAGCGGTCCGCCCGCAGCGCTACTCTCTACCCGCTCACGCCTGACCTCTCACCCCTACTCTTTCGCCTTCCGCTTCACCTTCACCCACGGACGCTCGGCCGGGTTGGGGCAAAAAAAACGCCCGGTCTTGAAGACCGGGCGTTAAACCACATGGAGCTAGGCTCAACATGCGGTTTTGGCGGGAGGGACTGCGAACGTGGGTGATGGGGCCGGAATGACAAGGCTAAGTTATTCACAAACAACTCACCAGGGGCCCACCTGGGCCGACACCCCGCCCCAACCGGGACATTGTCCCGGTTGGAATCCGACGCGCGGATTACTTAACCCCCTACTAAAACCAAGGTCCTTTGAACTCTGGACTTTTCGGTCGCCGCAAGCGCCAACGAGTGGACGGATCACCCCTCGCAGGCGCTCGCGGCTACCCGGCAAATCAAAGTCGGAATCCTTTGGGCGATTGAGATAAAATCGGTGTTTACCGAATTTTTAAGGTCTGCCCTACGTGTTCTCTTTTCGAATCGAGCGCGCGCCCATGCACCCCGAAGCCGCCGCTCGCCAGCAGATCGACACGCTCTTCGTCGCCGCCGGCTGGGTGAGCCCGGACTACCGGGACGTCGATCTCCCCGCGACGCGCAGCATCGGTCTTAGACGGCCGGCCGGGAACCGCGTAGGCGAGCAGGGATGAGTCGTATAGGATGACGCCATGGCAACCATTGCGATGGAGTGACTGGAGGCGAAACAAGATGAACTCGGCCGGCGGATAACGTCGGCGGCCGAACGTGAGGCGCTGGTGTGGCCGTATCCCGAAAGTGGGCTCACGCAGAAGGCGTTCGCGAAAAAGGAGGGGGTCAAGTACTCGACCTTCGTTTCGTGGGTGCAGGCGCAGCGGCGGCAGAGACCGAGGCCAAAGATCGGATTTACCGGGCTGACGTTGCCTCGGGCGGTGGCCGGAGTGGCGCCGCTGGAGGTGCAATTGGCGGATGGGACCGTGATCCGTGGTAGCCGCGTCGAGGAGGTCGCACGGTTGCTGTAACTGATCGATGCTGACGTTCCCGACGGCGTTAAAAATCTACCTGGCTGTAGCGCCGGTGGACATGCGCAAACAGTTTAACGGGTTGTGGAGTCTGGCGGAGGAAAAACTTCGGGAGAACCCGCGGGGCGGCGCGGTGTTCGTCTTCGTGAACAAGGACCGCAACCGCTTGAAGATGCTCTATTTTGGGGCAACCGGCTAAGTCGTAGTTCCAATCTCATGGGTCACCATTGCGACCATCGTAATGGTCACCCTCCAGCGCTCACGCGTAGGCCCTCGCCCGGCCCTTTACGATTTTGAGGGGGCCTCGGGGGGATCGGATCCGGGAGGGGTTTAGTCGGCTCACGGCAGGGTCTGCGAAAGCACGATTGGCACGTAGCCCAAATCGATTCCCGGCGGCGGGGTGACCAGCAGCGCGGAATCCAGCTCGACCAGCTCGCCGCGGCTCGGGGGCGGGAGGTATGACTTTTCGCTGGTCCACGTAGCGTGGATCTTTCCCACGGAGGCTTGCAGCGCCGCTTTCTCCTGGGCCGACCAGCCCATACTCTGGAAGCAAGGCTGGTCGATGAAGCGGAACCAGGCATAGGTCACTTTCGAGCCGTCACTCAGGAGCGCCGTGTAGTTGGCGGACGTCTTGCCGGGGACCGTCCAGTCGCTCGTCGCCGAGGTGGGCGCGATATACGGAGCAGCGGTTGCCAAGTCGAAATTCTGTGCGGCCAATTTAGTTTCGGCGGGAACGGCTGACGCCGCCACGGCCGTGGTGGCAGTCGCGCTCTGACGGTAGTATTCTGGGAAGACGCCCGGAGTCGGGCTTCCCTGCCAGTCAATCCCGAAGCCGGTCGACGTGCCCGAGCTGAAGACCGCGGACGTCAAGTACGTGCTCAGATTCGAGATCGGAAGGTCTCCTGTACCCGTGACGCTCGTCTGATCGAAGATCAGCCTCGGATTCTGCAGGCGGAGAGCGTAGGCGCTGGCGGAATCGGTGCGCCAAGTCGGCACCGGGCCGCCGGCGAGCCAAGCCTGCACGCTATCGGCGAAGGCCGAGGAGGCGTACGCCACGGCGTCCTGCATGAAATACGTGCGGTTGTCGGAGCTAACAGGAAACGTGAGCTTGGGGATTCGCACGTACGGCGTGCCGGCGCCGTCCCTAGCCTGAAACCCGGGAACCTGACCGAATTCCAAGGCCATGCTCCCAATAAAACCCGGACGCACATCCAAGCCGCGGTCCTGGACGGTCGCGTAGGTCTTGGACAGATACGTCCATGATTCGGGCACCCAGAACGCCACCGGACCCCGGAAGTTCTTCGTATTGAAGAACAGCGTCCAACTCTGGTCGCCGACCGGCACCCCGCCGGCGGTCTTGGCAGCAGTCAGCGGCAAGGCCATGTAGGCGAACCCGAGCACCTCACCGTTCGTGCCAGCGCGGAAGGTGAATCCGTCCGGCGGCGCGAGCAGGCGGTTACTCAGCTGGGCTACCCCGAATGGGAGCTTGTCAAGCGCCTTAGCGTAAAAGGTCCAGCCGGGCTGACTCAGCTCGTGCTCATAACCGTCGATCTGGCCGTTGATCTTCCACTTCTGGGTGTTGCTTGGAAATTGGGTCGCGGACCACACCCCGGGGCCGCCTTCGATGGTCTGAAATACGGAACGATAGTACTCGGTGGCATTTCCAGGAAAATTCAGAGCCGCCTGTGATCCCGGCTCCAAGAGAGGCTGGTTGAAGCTGGCGTTTTCGGGCGTGATCCACGTCCCATGGCCGAACTGTATCCGCGCGTAAGGCTTTTCCGCCCATTGCCAAATGGTCTCATAGAAGCTCAGGCCCTTGCCGAAGTTCACGGGAGTTGCGGCGGCGCTGACAGCGATGTAAGCATGACCAAGGCCTCCATCCGTCTGCGCCAGGGGCTGGCTGGTACCGCTGTGCGCGTAGGTGTCGCCGAGAAAAGTGAAGCCGGATACCTGACCGTCGAAAGTCCGCAGGATGAACTTATCCCCGCCGACGGTCGACGCGTAGGGACCACCGACCACGGCCAGATACCCCTGCGCAAGATTAGGTATCAGCTCCCACGATACCCCCGAGGCGTTTAACCAGACGAGCCGGTTGTCACTTGTGGCCGGAACCTTGGCGGAGAGCGTCCCGGTGTGATAGCCGTTCTGCACCGGGTTCCGCTGAAAACTGCCCAGCACGGCGGAAAGCGGGATCTGGGGCGTGACCGTCACCGGGGCATCCGGGCCGGACGACGCGCCCGTCCCGGTGGCGGTTTGAGCATTCACCGTGATTGAGTAGAGCGTACCGTTGGTCAGGCCGCCAACCGTGAGGGGTGAAGCGTTGCCGGTCACTTTGACGGGAGCGCCGCCTGTGACCGGAGTGGCGGTGACCGTGTAGCCGTTGATCGGGCTGATGGAGGCGACCGGAGGCGCGCTGAATGAAACGGTCGCCTGGCCCAGCCCGGCCGCCGCGGTGATGTTCACTGGTGCGGATGGTTGGGCCGTTCTGGGGATCTCGTAGAGCTCGATCAGGGCTTCGCCTGTGCCCCCGCTGCTGCCCGACACCTGGGCTGTGTAGCTGGTGCCTGCTCGGACGGTGACGACGACCGCCGCGTCCTTCGAGCCTGTGGCGATGGCCGCCGCTCCCACGGAAGCGAAGACGGGAGCGAGGCTGGCCGGCCAGTCGTCGTTCGCCGCGATCGCTGCGGCAGAGCCGGCCTCGAGGACCTCCAACTGCGGATTCTCCAATACCCCCGTGACGCCGAATTGGCTTAGGCCCGGACCCACGGCGCGGATCAAGAGCTGAACCGTCCCCGATCCGCTCAGGGCAAACCCCGCGATGAGGATGTTCGCCCCGGTCCCCACCCGATTGCGGGCGGAAAGGTTAATCAGACGTGCGGTGCCTACGGGAGCGGGATCGTAGGCTTCAACCAGGACCACGCCACTCCCCGGACCCTTGGCTTGGGCCGTGAAGGTTCCGCTCACCGCCGAGTAGAGGGCCGAGTCCTTCGACCCAGAGGCAAAGGGAAAGGCTCCCGCGGCGGCAAAGATCGGCGCCAAGCTCACCTCCCAATTATCATTCTGCGCCACCGGCGAGCTGCCCGTGCGGTAAAGTTCGAGCTGCGGGTCCGCCAGGCCAGCCAAGCCATAGGCGGTGAGCGCGGGGCCGCCGGCGCGGACCAAAATCGATTTGGTTCCACCTGCAACCACTCCGCCGACGATCAACGTTTGGCCACCGTCCAAGGTCGTCCGAACGTAAACGTCCGGCCTGGGACCACGTAGGCGAGAAGGGATGAGTCGTATAGGATGTCGCAATGGCAACCATTGCGACGGAGTTACTGGAGGCGAAACAAGATGAACGCGGCCGGCGGATAACGCCGGCGGCCGAGCGTGAGGCGCTGGTGCGGGCGTATCCCGAAAGTGGGCTCACGCAGAAGGCGTTCGCGAAAAAGGAGGGGGT
>CANHJG010000016.1 GCA_947461205.1 Opitutia bacterium | reverse complement strand
TGCGTGAGCGCATCCTCGAAAACGACCGTGGCGGCGGCCACTTCGCGTTCCTCGCCGGCGTGCGTCGCCGCGACCTCGACCTCGACCAACGCAAACTTCTCCTGGCCGCCGTAGAGCTGGTTCAGTTCGAACTCGGCCCGCTGCCCGCGAATCGCACCTTCGCGTCCGACAAACGCCAGCGGACGAACGCCCGCCGGAAACTCGACCGTGACGACCACGCGGCGTGCGACGACGTTGAGCACATCGCCGAGCTCGGCATTGAAAATGGCCGGCAAGTCGCGACTGGAAGAAACGAAGTAGGTGTTGCCATCGCTCTTCCGGGCGAGCCGCGTCATCAGGTCTTCGTTGTAATCGAGCCCAACGCCGACGGTGCTGACCGAGATGCGTTCCCGCCCCAGCGAGGCGCCGAGCCGGCAAAGTCATCCGGTGAGCTCGGCCCGTTGTTCGCCAAACCGTCAGACAGCAAAACGAGCCGGTGCGTGTAGCGGCGGTCTTCGAGGTGTTTGCGCAGCTCGGCGGCCCCCTGCGTGACTCCGGCATAAATCGCGGTGTTGCCCCGGGCGACGATGGAGCGGATGCGCGCTTCGATCGCGCGGCAATCGCCGACGCGCGTCGCCGGGACGAGCGTCTCGACCTCGTGGTCAAACGTCACGAGCGCGAACACATCGTCCGGCCCGAGGCGGCGCACGGCCTCGATGGCGGCGGCTTTCGCGTGCTGGATTTTTTCGCCGTTCATCGAACCCGAGCGGTCGATGACGAGGGTGAGGTTCACCGGCGGCCGCGCCTCGGGGCGCGGCAGGCGCCGTCCGTCGAGGGCGATTTTAATGACCGCGCGCTCGGTGCGGTCGGCCGAGAGGACCGGCCGGTCGAGTTCCACGCGCAGCCGCACGGCTTCGGAGGTGGATTTGGCGCAGGCCGAAAGCGGGGCAAGCGACACCGCGCCGAGCAGCGCAGCCGCGAAAACCGGCAGGAACGAGAGGATGTTGTGTTTCATGGTGAGTCCGGAATTGAACAGACCCAGTGAACCACAAAACGCCGCGCTGGTTGTCAGCGCGCGGTCAGCCGATTGTCAGGGAAATGTCAGGTCCCGCCCCCAAGCGCGGCTTCGGCGGCCTGCATGACGTCGGCAAACGGCGTCTCCACCGCCGAGCCGAAGCGGGGATGGCGCGTGAGCTTTGCCGCGGCGAGCGCCGGCGAGGAAATGCCGCACAGCAACCGCGCCATTTGCCGCGCGCTGCCCAAGGCGCGGGGATGCGCAGCAGCGAGGGCCCGCAGTTCTTCGTCGGCACCGCTGAACCCACCGGAGACGCGCACCAGCCGGGCCGGCGCATCACCCGCGCACGGCCCACAGTGTCCGCAGTCGCGGCCGTGGTCCTCGCCAAAATACGCGAGCAGCCGCCGCACAAGGCAGCCATCCCCGCCCACGAGCGCGGCAACCGCGGCGACGCGCGCGATGTCGCTGCTCTCCCGCGCGGCGAAGCGCCGGCGCAATTCCTGCCACACGGCCGTGAGATCATCCGGCACCCGCCCGACCCGGTAGCCCTGCCGCACGCCCGCGACCTGCAGCTCGAGGTCGCCCTTTTCATCGAGAAAAACCAGGGCCTTGACCACGCGCTCGCGCTCGCCGCCGAGCGCCGCCACCGCCTCGGCCAGCACGACGGAGTGCCACACGCGGCCCACCTTCGCCAACGCGAAAAGTTTTTCGAGAAACGCGCGGCGCGCGGCATCGAAACGCGCGAGGATTTCCGCCACCGGGCGCCGGAACTTCCACTGATAGGTCGTGTAAAACGGCGCCGTCGCCGCGATCAGGCCGTCGAGTTCGAGATAGGTCAGCGCAGTGGAGACGACGAGTTGGCGGATGTCGTGGCGCGCCGACAGCTCGTAGGCGGAGACGTCGAACGCTGCGCCGGCCGGGCGTCCGGCGAGCAGTTCCTCGATGAGGTCGCGCAGCGCCTCGGGCGTGGGCGTGTCGCCGTAGGTGAAATTCTCTAACACGGTCAGATCCTCCGCCGCCGCGAGGATTTCGCAGTGCGACGGCGCGCCATCGCGGCCGGCGCGGCCGATTTCCTGCGCGTAGTTTTCCACGCTCTTCGGGAGGTTGTAGTGAAAAACTGCGCGGATGTTCGCCTTGTCGATGCCCATGCCGAACGCGATGGTCGCGACGACGATGGCGTCGTCCGCGGCCATGAACCGATTCTGCACGGCCTCGCGCACCTCCGCTTCCATGCCCGCGTGGTAGGCCGCGGCCGCAAAACCCGCCGCGGCCAGTGCCGCCGCCACGGTCTCGGCCGTTTTTTGCAGCGTCACATAGACGATGGTCGGGCCGGCCGGGCGGGACTTAAGCCGCTCGATCAACCGGCGCAGCCGCTCCGATGGGGTGCACGCCGTCACGCGCAGAAACAAATTCGGCCGGTAAAAGCCGGTATGCACATGGGCTTCCGGGGCAATGGCAAACGCCCGGCAAATGTCCTGGGCGACGGCCGGCGTCGCCGTGGCGGTGAGCGTCAGCACGCGGCCCACGTTGAGTTCGCGGGCGTAGCGGGCGAGCTTCAGGTAGTCGGGCCGGAAATTATGGCCCCATTCGGAAATGCAATGCGCCTCGTCGATCACGAGCAGATCGATGGTGAGGGTTTTCAGGTGGGCGAGAAAGCGCTCGTTCGCAAAACGCTCCGGCGCGACATAAAAGAGTTTCAGGCGCCGCTCGCGCAGGGCGCCTTGGATTTCGTCAAACCCCTCGCGGCTCACCGACGAATCGAGGCGCGCCGCCGCGATGCCGCGCGCCTGCAGAAAATCCACCTGGTCCTTCATCAACGCGATCAGCGGCGAGACGACGACGGTGAGCCCGTCGAAGAGCAGGGCGGGCAGTTGGTAGCAGAGGCTCTTGCCGCTGCCGGTGGGAAACACCGCGAGCGCCGAGCGGCCGGCCAACAGTTGCGCGATTACGGCCGCCTGCCCCGGGCGGAAGGCCGGGAAACCAAAGCGCTCCCGCAACAGCGCCTCGGCGGCCGCCAGCTTGGTCGTCGGCCCGCTCACATCGCGGCGAGCAGCCGGCGGAGGGTCTCGTCGACGAGCTTCGGGTTCGCTTTGCCCTTCGCGGCTTTCATCACCGGACCCTTGAGCGCGTTGATCGCGCTGTCCTTGCCCGACTTGAATTCGGCGACGGCCTTGGCGCCGGTGGCGATGGAATCGCGGCACCACGTCTCGAGTTCATTCGGGTCGGTGGGCGCGGCCTTGAGGCCCTTGCGGTCGGCGATGACGTCGGGCAGGTCGCCCGTGGCGGCCATTTCGATGAAAATTTCCTTCGCGGCGTGGGTGAGCACCGTGCCGGCGTCGACCAGCTGCACGAGCGCGGCGATGTGGGCGGGGCGGATCTTGGAGGTGGCGAGCGTGAGGTGGGCGGCGGCGAGTTCGCGCAGGAGATCGTTGACGATCCAGTTGCCGACGGCCTGGGCTTTGCCGGGGCCGGCGAGGGTCGCCGCCTCTTCGAAGTAGTCGGCCAGCGCGCGGTCCCAGACGAGGACGGAGGTGAGCGAATAGGGCAGTTGGTAGCGCTCGACGAAGCGGCGCTGCTTCGCGAACGGCAGCTCGGGGCACTCGGCCTGCAGGCGGGCCTTCCACTCGGCGTCGACCTTGACGGGCATGAGATCAGGATCGGGGAAGTAGCGGTAGTCGTGCGCCATTTCTTTCGAACGGAGCGACTGCGAGGTGCCGGTCTGGCCGTCGTAATCGCGCGTTTCCTGGACGAGGGTGCCGCCGCGTTCGACGACGGCGATCTGGCGCTTGATCTCATGGTCGATGCCGTCGCGGACGAAGGAAATGGAATTGAGATTCTTCAACTCGACCTTCGTGCCGAGGTGGGTGGCGCCGACGGGGCGAATGGAGATGTTGGCATCGCAGCGGAGCTGGCCCTTCTCCATGTCGCAGTCGGAGATGCCCCCGTAGATCATCGTTGCCCGGATCGAGCTGAGATAGGCGTAGGCCTCTTCGGCCGAGTGCATCGCAGGATCGGACACGATTTCCATCAGCGGCGTGCCAGCCCGGTTGTAGTCGACGAGCGAGTCGGTGGCGCCGTGGTTCAGCTTGCCGACGTCCTCCTCGAGGTGGATGCGGGTGAGCGGGATTTTTTTGTGCTCGCCCATGACGTTACGGGCGGAGCCGGGCAACTCGATCTCGACGGCGCCGCCCACGCAGATGGGCTGGTCGTATTGGGAGATCTGATAGTTCTTCGGGGAGTCGGGGTAGAAATAGTTTTTGCGATCCCACTTGCAGACGGGCGCAATCTCGCAGCCGAGGAGGAGGCCGGCCTTGATGATGGCGTCGAGCGCGGCCTTGTTCATCACGGGCAGGGCGCCCGGGAGCGCGAGGACCACCGGGTCGGTCAGCGTGTTGGGCTCGTGCCCGTAGCCGGCGGCCACGCGCGTAAACATCTTGGACTGGGTCTTGATCTGGACGTGGACTTCCAGCCCGATGACGGCTTCGTAGACGGACTTGGGCGAGGACGTGGCGAGGGTGGTTGTCACAGAGGGCACGGAGGGGTCACAGAGTTTCACAGAGCGAGCCGACGGAGGCCGCGAGTGAGGATGGTGGAGCGGAAGTTGAGGATCAGACCAATCTGGCAACGGGAGATTTTCAGGTAAGTGAGAACCTGCGCGTCGTGGACTTCGAGGAGCGTGTCCACGGTTTTCAATTCGACGACGACGAGCCCTGCGACAAGGAAATCGAGGCGGTAGGCGTCATCGATGACCAAATCCTTGTAGGTGATGGGGCAGAGTTTTTGTTCTTCGAAGGAGATGTGACGCAGGCGAAGTTCGTGCGCCAACGCGCGTTGATAAGCGGACTCCAATAGGCCGGGGCCCAGTTCGCGGTGAACTTCAATGCCAGCGCCGATGATTTGCTCGGTGAGTTGGTTGATTTCGGAGTTCATAACGAAAATTGAGACACAGAGGGCACGAAGGAGTCACAGAGCGTCACGGAGTGAGGCAGGGAGATCAGTGCTGGGGTTTCTCTCTGTGGCCTCTGTGTTCCTCTGGTTTTCCTCTGTGTCGAAAAATCTGCATTCATACTTGGCGGGTCAGGGGAAAGAATCAGGTTTTGGTCACAGAGGACACGGAGTAGGCACAGAGCTTCAAAGAGTAAGGCAGGGAGATTGGTTCTGGGTATGGTCTCTGTGGCCCTGTGTTACTCCGGTTTGCCTCTGTGTCGAAAAAATCAGAGCGCGGGATACTTCCCCGACCACTCGTGCGCCTGCTCGTAGGCGTGGGCGATCGCGAGGAGGTTGGATTCCTGGAACGGTTGGCCGATAAGCTGCGCCCCGATGGGCAGGCCACTCTTTGTGAAGCCACAGGGGACGCTGATCGCGGGCAGTCCGGCGAGGTTTACCCCGATCGTGTAGATGTCGCAGAGATAGAGGGAGAGCGGGTCGGCTTTTTCCCCCAGCTTGAACGCGGGCACCGGCGAGGTCGGCGTCAGGAGCGCGTCGACGTCCCGGAAAGCGTGGAGAAAATCCTGCCGGATGAGCGTGCGGACCTTTTGCGCGCGAAGATAGTAGGCGTCGTAGTAACCGGAGCTGAGCACGTAGGTGCCGAGAATGATCCGGCGCTTCACTTCGGGGCCGAAGCCTTCGGCCCGCGATTGGGCGTAAAGGTCCACGGCGTCCTTCGCCGCCGTCGAGCGATGGCCGTAACGGATACCGTCGTAGCGGCCGAGATTCGAGGAGGCTTCGGCCGTCGCGATGACGTAGTAGGTGTCGAGGCAGTAGGCGGTGTGCGGCAGCGAGACTTCGCGGATTTCGCAGCCCTGAGCTTTGTAAAACGCGATGGCCTGCTCGACGGATGCGGCAATTTCGGGGTCGAGGCCGTCCGCAAAATATTCCTTCGGGATACCCAGTTTCCACGGGCCGCGGTGGGTCGTGAGTGCGGCGCGGTAATCGGGAATCTCCGTTTTGAACGAGGTCGAGTCGCGTTCGTCGTGCCCGGCGATGGCGCCGAGCACGATGGCGGCGTCCTCGACGGTGCGGGCAAACGGGCCGATCTGGTCGAGCGAGGAGGCGAACGCGATGAGGCCGTAGCGCGAGACGAGACCGTAGCTGGGTTTCAACCCCACGACGCCACAGAGCGCGGCGGGCTGGCGAATGGAGCCACCGGTGTCGGAGCCGAGCGTGGCGATGGCTTCGCCCGCGGCGAGGGCGGCCGAACTGCCGCCCGAGGAACCGCCGGGGACGCGCGTGGTGTCCCACGGATTGCCGGTCGGGCCGAAGGCGGAGTTTTCCGTCGAGGACCCCATGGCGAACTCATCGCAGTTGAGCCGGCCCCACAGGACCGCACCGGCTTGCTTCAACTTCGTCGTGACCGTCGCGTCATAGGGCGAGACGAAGTTCTGCAGCATTTTGCTCGAGGCCGTGAGCGGCTGGCCGGTGACGGCGATGACGTCTTTCAGTCCGATCGGGATACCGTCGAGGGCGCCGCGGGCCTGCCCGGCGGCGCGACGGGCGTCGGACGCGGCGGCCTGCGCCAACGCATCGGACGCGTCGAAGGAGTTGAAGGCATGGATACGAGGCTCGACGGCCTGGGTGCGCGCGATGACGGCCTGCGTGAGTTCGACGGACGTAAGTTGCTTGGCGTCGAGGGCGGCGGCGAGGTCGGCGATGGTCCGGAAATGGAGGGCGGAGGGCATGGGCGGCGTGGGGGCGAGGCGGAGGGCGGGTCGGAGATCCCGCCCTACTCGACGACTTTCGGAACGGCGATCATGTGGTCACGCTGGGCCGGGGCGTTGCGCAGGGCGTCGGCGACGGAGAGGCCGGGCTGCGCGACGTCGGCCTGCCAGACGTTGAAGACGGGCGAGGCGTGCGCGGTGGGTTCGACGCCGGTGACGTCGACTTTCGAGAGTTGCTCGATGTGGTGCAGGACCTCGCCGAGTTGCTGCGCGAACGTGGCCTTTTCCGCGGGCGTGAGCGCGAGGCGGGCGAGCTTGGCGATGTGGTCGATGTCGAGTTGGGGCGCGGAGGACATGGCTATTTGCGAATCTGCCAAGGGGTGGTCGCCGCGACCTCGTCCTGCACTTTTTGGAAGACGCCGTTGACCTCTTCGTCGGTCAGCGTCCGGTCGGCGGCGCGGAACACGAGGGAGAAGGCCAGGCTCTTCTTGCCGGCGGGGACGCCAGGGCCGGTGTAGACATCGAAGGCGCTGACGGCCTCGAGCGCGAACGCATGGGCGGCGGCGGCGCGGGCGAGTTTCGCGAGGGTCTTCTGCACCTCGGAGGCGGGCGTCGCCGCGTCCACGACGAGCGCGATGTCGCGCAGGGCGGCGGGCAGCAGGCTGAAGTCGGCGTAGCGGCGGCGGGCGGTCTCGCCGGAGATTTTCTCCGGGAGAATCGCGAAGCTGCCGGCGTAGACCTTGCCCGCGATGCCGAGGGCTTTGACCATCGCGAGATCAAGGAGTCCGAAGCGGGCGGTCCAGCCGTGGTCGATGTTTCCGGCGGAGGCGGAGTGACCTTCCTGCCAGCCCCAGAGCGGACCGGTGCCGGACGCGAGCGGTTGGCGGGCGAGGTCGATCCCGGCGGCGGCGGCGAGCGCGGCGACGTGGTGTTTGGCGGCGTAGAAATCGACGGGCTCGCGTTTGAGCCACGAGCGTTGGGCCACGGGCTCGGCGATGATGAAACCGACGGCGGCGCATTCGACGTTCTGGCCGTTGCGCTCGATGAAGATACGGCCCGTTTCGCAGAGATGCGTGGCGGCGACGCCGCGGGATTGGTTGAGCTTCAGCGACTCGAGGAGGCCGGTGATGAGCGTCGGGCGCAGATGCGACTGGTCTTCGACGAAGGGGTTCGCGAGGGCGAGTTCCTGCGCGGCGGTGGCGGAAACCCACGCGGCAATTTCCTGGGCCGGCCGCAGCGTGTAGGTCACGCACTCGTTGAAATCATGGCCGACGAGGTAGTCGGTGACGCGGCGGTTGAAGCGCACGATCGGGTCGTCGTCACCGACGAGGCCGGGCGAAGAGACGACGGCGGCGGGGATCTTATCAGTGCCGTAGAGGCGGAGGACTTCCTCGACGAGGTCGATGGGCCGGTCGAGGTCGTCGCGCCAGCTGGGAATGCCGACCGTCCACGCGGGGCCGCGCGCGGGATGCACGGTGGGCTCTTCGCGGGTGATCGTGAACTCGAGCGCTTCGAACGCGGCGCGCATGTCGGCGGCGGGAATATCGAAGCCGAGTTTCTCCGTGATGTAGTCGTGCGTGACGATAATCTCGCGCTGCCACGGGACATCGCTGCCGACGCGAAAGGCGGGACCGACGACCTTGCCGCCCGCGGTGGCGAGGATCAGATCGATGGCGCGGTAGGCCGCTTCGAGGGAACCGTGGACGTCGACGCCGCGCTCGTAGCGGTAGGCGGAATCGGAGGTGAGGCCGAGCCGTTTGCCGGTGGCCCGGATGCTCTGGCGTTTAAAGAATGCGCACTCGAGGACGAGGTCGGTGGTGTCGGGGCTAACGCCGGAATCCACGCCGCCCATGATGCCGGCGATGACGACGGGCTGGGCGGCGTCGGCGATGACGAGCATGTGCGGGGTGAGCACGCGCTCCTTGCCGTCGAGGGTCGTGAGTTTTTCGCCGGCGACGGCGCGGCGGACGACGATCTGGGCGCCGCCGAGTTTGCGCGCGTCGAACGCATGCAGGGGCTGGCCGGTTTCGAGCATCACGTAGTTGCCGACGTCGACGACGTTGTTGATCGGGCGGAGACCGACGGCGGTGAGGCGCTCTTGGAGCCAGGCCGGGCTCGGGCCGATCTTGATGCCGGAGATAATGTGCGCGGTGTAGAGTGGGCAGTCTTCGGGGCTGTCGACGCGGACGGAGCGGAGCAAATCGGGGCGGGCGGGCTCGTCGAGCGGGAGGGCGCCGCGAAAGGTTTCCTGCGGATAGAGCAGCGGGAGTTTGAACCACGCGGCGAGTTCGCGCGCGATGCCGAGATGCGAGAGGGCGTCGGGGCGGTTGGGCGTGATCTCGATGTCGAACACGGTGTCGCCGGGCGGGAGCACGGCGTTGATCGGCGCGCCGAGCGCGGGGCGGTCGGCGAGAATGAGGAGCCCGGCGGCGTCCTCGGAAATGCCGAGTTCCTTCGCGGAGCACAGCATACCGTCGGAGGACTGGCCGCGGATTTTCGACTGCTTGATTTCAAAATTACCGGGCAAAATCGCGCCGGGCAGAGCGACGGGGACGCGGTCGCCGACCTGGTAATTCTGCGCGCCGCAGACGATGGTCTTCACGCCGAGCGTGTCGCCGAGGTTGACGGTGCAGACGGAGAGTTTGTCGGCGTTGGGGTGTTTGTCGCGGACGAGGACTTCGCCGACGACGACGTGGGCGAGTGTGGGCGCGCCGGTGCGGATGATCTGTTCGACCTCGAAACCGAGGAAGGTGATCGCGCGGGAAATCTCGTCGTGCGACGCGTCGAGGGCGACGTAGTCGCGGAGCCAGTTGAGAGAAATTTTCACGGAGAGGAATGAAACGGACTGAGAGGATTTTTTTGACCGCGGATGACGCGGATGGCGCGGATAGTCTGAGAAATTTATCAGCGTTATCTGCGAAATCCGCGGTTAACTTTCTTACGCAAATTGCTTCAGGAAGCGGACGTCGTTTTGGTAAAAGTACCGGATATCATCGATGCCGTAGAGCAGCATGGCGAGACGTTCGAGGCCCATGCCGAACGCGTAGCCGCTCCAGACCTCGGGATCGTAGCCGACATCGGCGAAGACGGTGGGATCGACCATGCCGCAGCCGCCGATTTCGATCCACGGTTTCTTCACCTTGGGCAGGTGCGTCGCGGTGAGATCGACCTCGAAGCTGGGCTCGGTGTAGCCGAAGTAGTGCGGCCGGAAACGGGTCTTGGTGTCTTTGCCGAGGAGGGAGGCGAAGATGTAGTCGAGGAGCGCCTTGAGGTCGCGGACCGTGACGTTCTGGTCGACGTAGAGGCACTCGAGCTGGTGGAAGTTCGCGGAGTGGGTGGCGTCGGTGGTGTCGCGGCGATAGACGCGGCCGGGCGAGACGATGCGGATGGGCGGCTCGCCTTTGAGCATGGTGCGGATCTGCACGGAGGAGGTGTGCGTGCGGAGGAGATATTTTTCCTCGGGGGTCTTCTTCGCGACGTTGGCGAACCGGGCGGTCTCGGGGAGGTAGAACGTGTCCTGAGCGTCGCGCGCGGGATGATCGGCGGGGGTGTTGAGGGCGTCGAAGCAGTAATACTCGGTCTCGACCTCGGGGCCGTCGGCGACGGTGAAGCCGACTTTGCGGAGGATGCGGCACATCTCCTCGCGGACGAGGGTGAGCGGGTGGTAGGTGCCGGGGCCGAAGTCGGGGGACGGCAGGGTGGGATCGACGGCGGGACCGAGCTGGGCCCGGAGTTCGGCGGTTTCGATCTGGGCGAGGGCGGCGTCGAGGAGCGATTGGAGACGGGTCTTGGTCTCGTTGATGAGCTTGCCGAGGGCAGGACGCTGGTCCTTCGGGACGGTGCCCATTTGTTTCATCAGCGCGGTGAGTTCGCCGTTGGGTCCGACGTAGCGGGCCTTGGCGGCTTCGAACTCGGGGCGCGTGGTCAGCGCGGCAAACTCGGGCTGCGCTTTGGCGACGAGGGCGGTGAGGGTGTCTTGCATGGGAGGAGGAAATCTGGCCGGACTGCGATCGCGTAGACTCAATCGTTGTTCGGGCTCAGGCGGAAGGAAAGGAGAACGATTGCGAGCACGAAGAACGAGAACGATTTCGCAAAAGAAAGAGGACGGGCTTCGGATGAAGCCCGTCCTCGGAAACTAGACAGGGGGCGGGCCGGAGAGCCCGCGGGAGACAGCCGCTTAGGCGGTGGCAGTCTTGGCGGTGGCGGCCTTGACCTTCAGGGCCGCCTGGGCGGTTTTGACCAAGCCGGCGAAAGCGACTTCGTCCCGGATCGCGAGATCGCTCAAGACCTTGCGGTCGAGTTCGATCTTAGCGGCGGCGAGGCCTTCGATGAAGCGGCTGTAGGTGATGCCGTTGTTGCGGCAGGCCGCGTTGAGGCGCACGATCCAGAGACCGCGGCGATCCGACTTCTTCTTTTTGCGCGCGATGTAGGCGTATTGCCAGGCATGCTGGACGGCTTCCTTCGCATAGCGAAAGAGCTTGGATTTATTGCCGAAATAGCCCTTGGCGTATTTCAGGATTTTCTTGTGTCGCTTTTTAGCGGCGGGAGCGTTCGTTGCACGAGCCATGTTGGTTTATTCCTTTTGGTTAATCGTCGGCAGGTCGGCTGAGTTCACCTGCCGGACGAAGTTTGGGTTGATGCCTATGCGCGGACGGCTGGTTTAGAGGCCGAACGGCAATGCCCGCAGAAGGGGCTTGGCATGGCCTGGGGCGACGAGCTTATCGCGAGAGGCACGTCGTTTGGACTTCGTGCTTTTCGCGGACAGCAAGTGCCGGAAGCCGGGCGTGCGGCGAATCAGCTTTCCGGTTCCGGAAATTTTGAAGCGCTTGGCGACGGACTTTTTGGTCTTTTGCATGGAGGGAGCAGGAGAAAACAGAGGGCGAGGACCGACATGGCAAGGGGAAATTTAGCCGGCGGCGACTTCGGCGCGAGAAAACGCCGGGTGCCCCGGGAGGAGAGACCGCCGACTTTTTTGCCCGCGGGGAAACCCCGGCGGAGCGCACTTTTATTGCAAGACGACCTCGGCCGAATCTTCTGCGATGCGCAGCTCGGTGCCGTAACGACGGGAAAGGTCGGCGAGACGGCCCAGGATCGCGGCGGCTTCCCCGCCCTGCGCGAGGAAGGGCGCGCCGCGTGCCTCGCCCTCCATCGCCAAGACCAACGGTTTTATCCGGACGCCGCTCAGACGGCCGTCGGCAAACGTCACGTCGACGAGGGCACTTTGCCAGGTCAACGGACCGTACCGGTCGAGGCTGCCGGCGGATTGAAAGATATAGTTGCCCAGCCCGTAGAGGATCGGGCGCCCCCGATAGATTTCGATGCCATGGAGGGCGGGGTTCCCGTGGGCGACAAACAGGGTGGCCCCGGCGTCAACCAGCTGGCGCGCCCATTTTTCCATCCACGCCGGCGTGTCAAAGCGATCGATGCGGCGCTCGCGGCCCGGCGGTCCGTCGACGCCGCGGGGGTCGCCCCAATAGTGGTTGTGCTGGTAGACGATCACCGTGCGGGCTTTGGCCGCTGCTTCGCGGACGGCGTGCAGGATCAGCTCGCGGTGCTCGGGGTTGAGCGAGCCGTCGGGTTTCACTTCGAGGAAGTTTACGCCGGCCTTGCCGGGGCCGGCCCGTGTTTCGGGGGTGAGTTGGGCGCCACCGGAGGCCATGGCCACCAAGGCGACCTTGCCGCCGCGGGTGTCGAGCAGGGCCGCTCCGGCGGCTTGATCCGCGTTGGCCCCGGTGCCGGCATGGGCGAATCCGACGCGCGCGACCTCGCTGCGCGTCGCGAGCAGGCCGCTCTCGAGGAGGTCGAAGGCGTGATTGTTCGCCAGCGAGAGCAAATTGAAACCCATCGCTTTCAGGCAGTCCAAGACGTCGGGCGAACCGTAAACTGCGGTCTCGGAGCGCGGTTTTCCGGCGAAGCCCACCGGGGCGATGGCGGTTTCCAAATTGGTAAAAACGACATCGGCCCCGGCCAAGTAGGTTTTCGCCTGCGCCACGGACTCGGGCACCACCGGCCGCAAATCCTTTTTCACGAGGGCTTGCCCCACGAGCAGTACGCGGAGATCCCCGCGGTCGGACTGAGCGGCGGCGGCCAAGGCCGTCGCCAAGAACAGGACCGCCGTGAAACGTGGAGAAGCCATGGCCATAGGTGGAATCCGCGCCGCGGGTTTAGAAGCGTTTGGTCAGCTCGACATACCAAGCCCGCCCGCGCGGATCGCCGAAGCCGCGCATATAGCCGTCCGCATCGCCGCCGAGCGCGAAAGGCGGTTCCGCGTCGAAGACGTTATTGACGCCGACGCGGACGCTGGAATTGCCGAGCCAGCCTCGGCCCCGGAACTGCCGACCGAAACTGAGCTTCGAGACCCACTGGTCCGCGACCATGAGGTAGCCCTCGCTGGAGATGGCGGGCCCGGTGGCGGTCGTGGTGCGAACAAACGGGTCTTTGGTCCGGCCGGTGTAGTCGCTGACCCAACCGGCGGACCAATCGCCTTGTTTCCAAGTGAGCGTAAGCGAGCCCTTCCAGCGCGTATTGCCGTCGGTCCAGCTCAGGTCGGTGATGGGCTCACCGGCGACGAGTTGTTCGTCGAACGTGCGCAGGTGGGAGGCTTCGGCGGTGGCGCGGAACAGGCCGAAACGCGTCTTCGGCGACCGGTAGCCGAGCAGGAGATCGACGCCCTCCAGCGTGCGCCCGGCGGCATTCAAATAGGACTCCCCCACAAACCGGATGGAGCCGACCGTGGCCCGCTGTTGCGCCCGCGGGCGGGTCGCGTTGTAGGCCGCGAACAAGGCTTGGTCGGCGGCGGTAATGGCATTGCGGATAATATTCGGGCTGCCGGCGTTGGTCAGGTCGACGGCGGTGACGGCCGCGGTCTGCTGGGCGGCGTTGGCGGCGGTAAGCAGCGCCGTGTCGGCGGCGATGATGTTGCCCGCGTCGAGGCGGGTGATGGCATCGGTCTGATCGAGCCGCCACCAATCGATCCCGATCGAGAAGCCTTTGAGCGCCGGCGGCTCGAACACGACGCCCAGCGTAACGGTCTCCGATTCCTCCGGCTTCAGACTGCGATTGCCGGTGCGGAGGGAGACGCGACGGCCGGTCGTGCCGTCGTCGGGGGAAGCGGTGACGGCGGCGCGGTAGGCATCGTTGACGCCCGTGATGCTGCGCTGGGCGGCGGCGGAGAACAGGGACGCAAGATTCGGGGCCCGGAAGGCTTGGTTGTAGGAGCCGCGCACCATCACCCAATCGAGGAGGCGACCCGAGAGGCCGACTTTCGGTTTGGTGGTGGTGCCAAAATCGGAGTATTTCTCACGGCGCACGGCCCCGGATAATTCGACGGACTGCACAAAATCCCCTCGGCGTTTACCGACCAATGGAGCCACGACTTCGGCGAAGAACGCGGTGTTGCTACGATGGGCGTCGGTGTTGTCGGTGGGACTGACTTGGATGAAGTTGTTGTCGCCGATCAGGCGGGTTTGGAGGCCCAGCGCCGAGACGTCGGCCGCGGAGAGGCGGCCCGATTCGGCGTCGCGGAAATCGAGATAGGTTTCGCGGCGATATTCGGCGCCGGTAGAGAGGCCCAACGGGCCGGCGGGCAAGTCCCACAGCGTGCCATTCAGGCGGAAATCCCAGCTGCTGAGCTCGGCCTCGCCGCGGCGGTAGAACGTGCCGCGCAGCGGGGCGATGACCGACGCGGGGTTGGTAAACGGGGTGCCACTCGTGGTGAGTGCGCCCCCCACGACGGAGAAGGTCGTCATGAAGGGGTTCAGTGCGGTGCTGTTCGTGCGCTGGGCGGCATCGCGGAGCTGGCTTTCTTTGATGGCGTTGGACTCGAGGTCGGTGGTCTCGGCCCGCGAGTAGAGCACGGCACTTTCCCAGTTCCACCGCTCCGACACGCGGCCCCGCAGGCCCGCGAGCGCGCGCATCGTCTCCGAGCGCACATCGATTTTGCGGGCGCCGAACTCGGGCAGCGTGACGCGCGAAAGCACAACGTCCGAAGGGGTGCCCGCAATGCGCGGGGTGCCGTCGGTGTTCGGGGCTCCGGCGACGTCGTAGAAGCGTGTGCCGAAGGGGTTGTAAGGATTGCCGGCCGCAACGAAAATATTGTTGTCGGCCGTGCCGTCGACGCGGGAGGCCTCGCGCTCGTTGTGCGAGTCCGCCCGGTAGTAGGTCAGGTCGGAGAAAAACGTCAGGCCCCGGCTGAATTCGTGATCGAGCGACGCGTAAAGATTGTGACGGCGGCTCGACGGAATCAGGAACCGAAAATCATTCACGTTCATGTAGTAGGCACCGACGGGTGAATCCACCGTGCGACTGGGCGTCGTCGCCTGGATCGTGCGCGTCGCGGCCCCCGGGGCGGTCGGCACAAAAAAGAAAACGCCGGTGGCGGACAGCTGCGTGGCGGCGACCCCGGGCGGCCGGGAGCCGGCGACCGTATTCGCCGCCGAGACGGTGCCGCGTTGGAAGCTGCCAAAGAAGCCGCGGTCGGAGCGCAAATCGACGGAGTTGTCGGAGGTCGAGCCGTTCCACGGCGCCGGGGCGCGGAGGCGGTGGTCGGCATTGCGCGAGAACGCGCGGTCGGAATTCCGGATCTCGGCGCGGTCGAGGAACTCGTAGTTGAAGACGAGTTTGGTGGCATTCGATTTTGAGCGCACCCCTCCCGCAAGCGTGGCCCGCCATTCGGTGCCGCCGCCGTGCTCGGTCGTCCCAAAGCGCGTGGCGAGACTCAGTCCCTCGTAATCGCGGTGAAGAATCGTGTTCACGACGCCCGCGGTCGCATCGGTGCCGTAGATGGCGGAGGCGCCGTCGCGCAGGACCTCGACGCGGGCAATGGCGGCGGTGGGCAGGACGTTGATGTTCGTACCCATACTCGGCACGCCGATGTTGCCCTCGGGCATGGAAATCGGATGGGGCGCGATCCGGCGACCATTCAGGAGCACGAGGGTGTTGCCGGAGCCGAGTCCGCGCAGGCTGACGGTGGCGATGTCGCCGCGGGCGTCCGCACCGGAGGCCTGACTCTCGCTGATCGGCACCCGGCCAGCCTGGGGAATGCTGGCGAACAACTCCGCCGGGGTGGTGACCCCACGCGTCTTGATGTCCTCGTCGGTCACAATGGTCACCGGCAGGGCTTTTTCCTGCTCGAGGCGGGCAATAAACGAACCGGTGACGGCGAACGCTTCGAGTTTGACCGTCTCTTCGGGTTTCGCGGCAGGTGCTTGGGCGAAGGCAGGGACGGCCGCCCAAGCGGAAGCAAGGGCGAGAAGCATGCTGGAGTAGGGCAATTTCATGGAAAAGGGGTTGGCGACGGCCACGAGGCAGTGCCGCGAAATGACCGAGCGGCCTCCGACCAGACAAGAGAGCACCAAGGCGAAGCAAGCTAGAAGTCGCCGCACTGGCGAGTCGCCGCACCCGGGGTTTGCGCGCGACTCAATCGCCGACGGCGACGTTGGTGCGGCGCGGGTCGGCGTAGCCGGTGAGGGAACCGTCGGCGTTGAACTCGATGGCGTTGATGCCGCCAAAGTGACGGCCGCGCCCGGCGTCCTCGGGGAGGACGACCTTCCAGCCGAGTTTTACGAGGGCCGCCGCATCGGCTGCCGGGAAGCTGCGCTCGGCCTCGATCGAGAAAGCGTCGGCCGGGTTGAGTGGAGTAACAAAGTGCATCCGCGTATCGCCGATCGCTTCAGCCAGCGGGCGATTGAGAGTGAGCCGGTCGAGGAGCGCCTGGAGCATCGCCGTCGGGATGCGGGCGGCGCCCGGAATGCCGATGGCGAAGACGGGCTTACCGTCGCGCAAGACGATCGTGGGCGAAATCGTGCTACGGGCGCGCTTGCCGGGGGCCACATAGTTGACGCCCGCGGGATTCGTGTAGGCGAAGTTGCTCATCGAATCGTTCATCACGACGCCCGTGCCCGGCGGAACGACGCCCGCACCGAAATGCAGACTCTGCGATTGGGTCGCGCAGACCACGTTGCCGGCGGCATCGGCGACGAGGAAGTGCGTGGTGGCGGCCATCGGGCTTTCATGGAACGGATTGTCGTCGGGCAACACGACCGTGAGACCGGCAGGTTTGGCGGCGAAAGCCTGGGCCCGGATGTCGCGGATGGAATCAGGGGTGAGGAGTTTCTCGACGAGGCCGCGAGATGGCGGAGCGTCGCCGACCGAGCGGGAGACGAGCGGGGAAACGACGCGCAGGACGCGGCCGATTTTGTCGAGATTGGCAGGGGTGCGGAGTGGACCGCCGCCGAAGGTCTCGTCTTCGAGCGCCTTCATGATCGTTAGAAACAACGCGGGGCCCTGCGTGGGCGGCGGCGACGCGAGAATCCGGTAGCCGCGGAAATCCATCGCCAGGGGCTCGGTGAGGCGGGCTTCGTAACGGGCGAGATCGTCGAGGGTGAGCACTCCCCCACCCTGCTGGGCGGCTTTGACGATGGCAGCGGCGACCGACCCGCGGTAGAAACCGTCCCGGCCCAGCTGCGCGAGGAGTTCCAGGGTGCGGGCGAGGTCCTCGTTGGGGAGCAGCGTGCCGACGGCGGGGAGTTTTCCGTCGGGAAGATAGAGGCGGGCGATCTCGGCGTCGCCGCGGTGGAGCTTTTTTTCCGATTCCTCGAAAAATTCGCGGGATTTCGGGAGGATCCGGAAGCCGGCACGCGCGAGGGCGATGGCGGGCCGGACGGTTTCGGCCCAGGGTTTCGCACCCCACTTTTGATGCGCCGCCCAAAGTCCGGCAGCGAGACCGGGCACGCACACGGAGCCGTAGCCGTAGCTGCGATCTTCTGCGGGACGTTGCTTGTAGGACTCGACCTCGAGCGAGCCGGCGGCGTCCATGCCGTCGACGACGGTGGTTTTGCCCGACTTGGCCTCGTAGTAGAGCAGCATGAGTTTCCCGCCGAGGCCGGAGCCGTAGGGTTCGGCGACACCGACGGCGAGCGAGGTGGCCACGGCGGCGTCGATGGCGTTCCCTCCAGCTTGGAGGACGGAGAGACCGGCGGCAGCGGCCTGCGGATGAGCGGCAACCACCATGCCGTGCTGGGCGGTGACGAGCGCGATCGTGACCGGGGTGGCGGCGGTGGCGAAACCGACCGCGAGCGCGAGCGCGAGAAAGGCGGGGAAATATTTGGACATAAAAAAGGGGCCGGTCAGAGACCGGCCCCAAGACTGACTGGTTAGAGTTTCTTGGTCGCCTGGAAGCTCCAAGTGAGGCCGCGGGCCATCGTGTTATAGAGGCCGACTTCGTAGCCGCGGGAATCGGCAGAGAGCGGCGGCTTGGCGTCGAAGAGGTTGTTCACGCCGAGCCGGAGGTGGGTGTCGTTGAGCCAGCGGTTTTGCGCCGTGACGCGGTAGGACACGTAGACATTGTAGTTTTTCGTATCGTGCACGACGTAGCGGTAAGAATACGCGCCATTATTGAAAATCGGCTTGATGTAAGTCGGGTTGCCGAGCGAGTCCCAGACCGCCTGGGTCGTGGTGGCATTCACGTCCGTGTAGCTGGCGATATAATACATGCCGAGGCCCGCCCCCCATTGTTTCTGGCGCCAGCTGAGCGTCGTGGAGCCGCGCCAATCCGGCGTCGCACCGCCGACATTGGCGCTGTTGCCGCCACGGTAGTTCGTGCGCGCGGCCCCCGGAGCACTGTAGGCGTGAAAATCGTTCAGGTAAGTCCAGTTCGTGTTGAAATTGAACTGACCGACGGACCACTGCGGAAAACGGTAGTTGATGTCGAAATCGAAACCGTTGGTAAACTGCTCGGATTTGTTGAAGTAGCTCGAACGGATGATGTCGATGCCACCGACGACGGCGCGTTGGTTGCCGGGGACCTGACGGGCGTTGTAGGCGGCAAAGGCGTCGCGGTCGGCTTGGGTGACCGGCAGGCGGACAACGGATGGATCGCCTTGGTAGTTGGCGGTGCCGGAGCCGAGGTCGATGCCGCCGATGGCGGTGCCCTTCGCGAGCGCGGCCTGCGTCGCGACCTGGAGAGCGGCCGTGTCGTCAGCGACGCCACCGCCTGAGGCGATGAGGTCCTTTTGACTAATTTCGTAGTAGTCGACGCCGATGGAGAGGCCCTTGATGGCGGGGACCTGAACGACGAAGCCGGCGGATTTTCCCGTCGATTTTTCCGGCTGCAGGCCGCGATTGCCGGAAGCGACGCTGCGGCGATTGGACGGACCGTCGGTGATGAGGCCCGTGACCGCGCTGCGGTAGGTGTCGGTGCTGCCGGTGACGGTGCGGATGAGGGTGCCGGTGAACAGTTGGGCGAGATTGGGGGCACGGAAGCCTTGATTGTAGGAACCGCGGACCATGATCCACGAGGCCGGCTTCCAGTTCACGCCGAACTTCGGTTTGGTGGTTGAGCCGAAGTCCGTGTAACTCTCGTAACGCGCGGCGGCGGAAAACTCGAGGGACTGAACCAGCGGGAGTTTGAATTCGCGGCCGACGACGGGCACGACGACTTCGGCATACAGCGCGGCGACGTGACGGTTGCCGTGCGTGTCGGAGTTCGGCGAGAAACCGAGGAAATCGTTCGACGCGAGATCCAAGCCCGAGCCGGAGGGATTGAGCCCGGCGTAGGGCGGGCGAAAGTCATCGTAGGCCTCAGAGCGAAACTCACCGCCGAACGCGCCGCCGATGGTGTTGCCACCCCAGAGCGGGAGCACATCGCCGCTCGCGCGGAAATCGCCACTCCCGAGTTTGGTAATGCCGTTGCGGATGAAGGACGACGTGAACGTGGAGGTGACGCTGGCCGGATTGGCGTAGGGCCCCGTGGCGACGAGCGCCCCGTTTTGCACGGCAAAGCTGCGGGTAAAGGGGTTGAAGGCTTTGGCGGGGTCGGTCTGATTGATCGCGGCAACGAGCAGGGACTTTCGGCTGGGTCCTTCTTCGTTTTCGATCACGCGGGCGGCGGAGTAGAGCAAGGCGGCTTCCCAGGTCCACGTCTTGAAGAGCTTGCCGCGCACGCCGGCGACGCCGCGGTACACGGAGTCATCGACCCAGTCGGTGCGCTGCGGGAGATCGGTGAGGCGCTTATTGGTGATCGAGACGGCGGAAGGCGTGCCGGTGAGGCGCGGCGTGCCGTCGGTGTTGGGCGCGCCGGTTGTGGACCAAAAGCGATTGCCGAAGGGATTGTAGGGATTCGTGACGGGGACGATGATGAAGCCGTCGGTGCTCTGCGTAATGCCGTCCATCTCGCGATAGGTGACCGACTCGGCGCGGTAGAGACTGCCGTCGACGAACGCGGTGAGTTTATCCGTGAGGTCAAACTCGGCGCTGGCGAAAATATTCGTGCGTTGGGATTTCGGCTGGATGACGCGAAACGCGTTATTGTTCCAATAGTAGTCGCGGGTGATCCCGGCCCGGCTCGGCGCGGCCGTACCGAAGACGGCACCGCCCGAGCCGTTCGGTTGAAGCACGAACAGGCCGGTCGCGGATGCGGTGGTGGCGGGAACGCCCGTGGGACGGGCGCCGGCGAAACCGGACACGGCGCCGTATTGATCGGTGGCGGTGATCGTGCCGAGGAGGTAATTGCCATATTCCGTGGTCGCGGAGCGGGCGTTGAAAGTCGTGTTGGTGGCGATGTTCCACGGGGCGGGAGCCAAGGCGCTGTGGTCGTTGTCGGCCGCGAAACCGCGGACGTTGGCAAGAATCGCGGCGCGATGATAGAAGTCGGCGCTCATCATCGCGCGGCCTTTGCCCTTCGCGAAATCGATGCCGTGCGTCAGGGTTGCGCGGTATTCCTGGCCGTCGCCGTAACGGGTCTCGCCGAAGCGGTAAGCCAGTTCGGTGCCGCGGAAATTCCGCTTCGTTGTATAGTTCACCACGCCGGCGACGGCATCGGTGCCGTAGACGGAGGACGCGCCGTCGCGCAGCAGCTCGATGCGTTCGAGACCGCGGTTGGGGAGTTGATTGACGTTGGTGGAAAGCGTCGGGACGCCCGCCTCACCTTGGCTGATCGGGTGAGGCACGACCCGCCGGCCGTTGAGAAGAATCAGGGTATTGCTCGAGGCGATGCCACGGAGGGAGATCGTGGCGTTGTCGCCGCGCGCGGTCGCGCCGAGGGTGGCCGTCTCGTTGCCCGGCAGGCCGGTCACCTGTGGGAGCGCGGTGAGAAGATCGGACGGCTGGGATGCGTCGCGGATTTCGATCTCGGAGGTGCCCAGGATGGTAACCGGGAGAACTTTTTCGAAATCGAGGCGCTTGATGTTGGAGCCGGTGACGGAAAACGCTTCGAGCTTGATGGTCTCGTCGGAAGCCGGCGCAGCAGGAGCCGGGGCGGTTTGGGCCAGGGCGGTCGCGGCGGTCAGCGCGAGGGCCAAGGCGGTTCGGAATCGGGTGCGGTGGTGGTTCATGGTGTCAGCAGGGTTGAGATTCGAACGTGACGATCAGGATAATAAAAATCAATTCTTCCTGCCCAAAACGTCACTCGTCGGCGCCGAGGCCGGCCGGAAGGACGGCGAAGGCTCAGAAGCGTTTCGAGATTTGGCTATAGAACGCACGGCCGCGGGGGTTCGTGCCCGCGCCGCGTTGGTAACCGACATCGGCGTCGGCGAGCGGCGGTTCGGCGTCAAAGACGTTGTTCACGCCGAAACGCAGGGAGACGTTGGCGAGCAGGCTGCCGCGCTGGCGCGGGAAGGCGTAATTCACGTAAGCATTGTGCGTCGTGGACGACGTCACGAGGTAGCGGTAGCGGCGGACTCCGCCGGAATCGACGTAGGTGGAGATGTAGTCGGGCTGGCCAAGGACGTCGTAGATTTCCTTCGTGGTCGCCGTGCCGGTGTCGACGTAGGGGCCGTAGTAGGTGATCGCCCAGCCAGCCGTCCAACGCTCCTTGCGCCAGGTGAGCCCGACGTTGCCGCGGAAACGGGTGCGACCGTCGCGGTTGATGTCGTTGATCTTCGGTTGGCCGGGCTCGGAGACGGTGTCGTATTGGAGCAGGTAGGAGGCGTCGCCGCGGAGCGTGACGTGACCGAAACGGGCCTTGGGGAGACGCAACTCGATACCGTAGTCGAGGCCCTGCACTTCGCGGCCGGCGAGGTTTACGTAGTCGGTCACAATCGAGCGGAGACTCCCCACGGGGACACGCTGGTTGGAGGGAGGCCGCGTGGCGTTGAAGGCGGTGAAGGCCGCGAGGTCCGCCGGCGTGACGGGATCGCGCACGATCTTCGGATTGCCGACGTAGCTGCCGGTGCCGCTGCCGAGGTCGATCTGGCCGAGGGTTTTTCCGGCGGCGAGCGCCTTTTGCACCGCACCGTCGAGCAGTTCCTCGTCGAGCAGCAGCTGGGTTGTGCCGGTGACGGACGCGATGACGTCTTTTTGGTGAATTTTCCAGTAGTCGACGGTGATCGTCAGGTCGCGGTAGAAGGGCGCGGAGAGCGCGATGCCGGCGGTGATCGAACGCGCGTTTTCGGGCTTCAGCTCGGCGTTGCCCTGCCGAAACGTGACGGGCACGGAGCTGGAGTCGCGGTTGAGTCCGGTGACCTCGGAGCGGTAGACGTCGTTGTAGGTGCTGCCGGAGCGCTGCAGCGGGGTCGTGTTGGTCTGGACGAGATTGGGCGCGCGGAAGGACGAGGCGACGGTGCTGCGCAGCATGATCCAGTCGGTCGGCCGGTAGTTGAGGCCGAACTTCGGCTTCGAGGTCGTGCCGAAATCGGAGAAATGCTCCGTGCGGCCCGCGATCGAAAGCTCGAGTTTGCGGACGAGCGGTTTGCGGTTGGTCTTGCCCACGAGCGGCACGAGCACCTCGGCAAACACGGAGGCGACGGTGCGCGCGGCGTAAAGATTCACGTTGGGACTGAGCGCGATGAAGTCGTTCTCGAGCGGGCCGTAGAAGAGATTGTTGGGATTGGCGGGATTGCCGTCGTAGGGCGCGTTGGCGGGGTTGAGGCCGGCATATTCCGGGCGCCAGTCCTTGTAGTTTTCCCAGCGCATCTCGCCACCGAACGCGACGCCGGTGGGGCCGCCCCAGAAACGATCGAAAACGGAGCCGTTGACCTTGAGATCCCAGCTCGCGAGTTCGGTGCGACCCTCGCGAACGAAGTTGTCGTAGAGCGAAGCGGTGAGAGCGGCGGGATTGCTGTAGGGCTTGTCGACCATGAGCAGGTAGGGATTGGCCGCGTTGCCGGGCTGCGGCACGAGTTTGAAGGTGTAGTTGAAGGGATTGAACGCCTTCGTCGGATCGGAGGCCGTGAGCGCGGCACGGAGGCGGCTCTCGCGCATCGCGAATTCTTCTTCGTCGTGCGTGGAATTGCGGCCGTAGAGCACACCGGACTCCCATTCCCAGCCGCGGGCGAAGCGACCACGGAGGCCACCGACGAGACGGACCGCGTCGGAGTTCACCGTGATGCGGCGGGGCTTGAAATCACGCGGAATCACGCCGACGCCGCTGAGGAACTGGACCTGCGAGGGCGCGCCGGTGAGGCGCGGCGTGCCGTCGGTATTGGGACGGCCGCCGACGTCGTAGAACCGCGAGCCGAAGGGATTGAAGGGGTTGTCGGCGCTGACGTAGATGTTGTGGTCGGTGGCGACGTCGAACTTGTTGGGCAGGCGTCCCGTGATGGAGACGGAGCGGTAGGCGAGCAGTTCGCCGAAGAGTTCGAGGTTGTCCTGCAGCCTGTGGTGGAACACCGCGGTCAGGTTCGCGCGGTCCGTCTTGGGGAGGATCGGCTTATGATCGTTGGGATTCTGATACCAATTGACGGTGGGGTCGTCGATGTTGTGCGACGGCAGCGTCTGGCGCCAACCGATGTTTCCGTCGACGAGGGGGATCAGGTAGAAGGTGCCGTTGGTCGCGAGCGTCGCGGACGTGCTGCCCGAAGTCGTGATGATACCCTGGTTGGTCGTTGGCCGCGCGCCGACGAAGGCGCCGGTGGCGTCGTAGTTGCCGCGGACGAAACCGCCGTAGTAGCTGCCGTCGGTGCTGAGGCGGTTGTCGAGGTTGTTGTTGCGCGAGACGACGCCGGCGGTGTCGGTGATGGGCAGGCCGTTGAACGGGGCCGGGACATTGCGCGTCACGCGCACGTCTTGATTGCGGGAGAACTCGCGCTGGTTGAGCCAGAGAAAATCGCGGTGGTAGTAGTCGAGCGTGAGGAGGAGGTTGCTTTTGCCGCCGTTGAAATTGCGGCCCTCGGTGATCTCGGTGTTCCAGTCATTGCCGCCGCCGTGCTGGGTGAGGCTGCCACGGGCGCGGAAACTGAGGCCGTCGTAGTTGCGGCGCGTGATGGAATTGACGACGCCGGCCGCGGTATCGGTGCCGTAGATGGCCGAGGCGCCGTCGCGCAGCACCTCGACGCGCGCCATCGCGGCGGCCGGGAGCTGATTCACGTTGGTCGAGAGCGACGGGACGCTGCCTTCGGCCATGCTGATCGGGTGCGGCGGGAGGCGGCGGCCGTTGAGGAGCACGAGGGTGTTGCCGGAGCCAAGGCCGCGGAGATTGATCGTGCTGTTGTCGCCGCGGGCGTCGGCCCCGAGGGTGTTGCCCTCGTCGAGGGTGATGGGACCGCCGATCGAAAGCGTGTCGAACAACTCGGCGGCGGTGACGGCGCCCCGGAGATCGAGTTCCTCCAGGCCCAGCACGGTGACCGGCAACGTCTTCTCCTCGTCGAGCCGACGGATGTTGGAACCCGTGACCGTGAAGGCCTCCATGGTGATCGTATCGGGTTTTTGTTCGGGACCACCCGCCGAGGCGGCCGCCGTGGCAGAAGGCGCCGGGGCCGTCTGTGCGCCGAGCGGGCCGGAAAAGACTGTAAACAGGAGCGCGCCGAAAACGTGGCGGAGAGCAAAGCGGGGGAATCGGGGCCGTTTCATTTTCATCGGAGAGTTCGGAGATCGGTTAAAAGCGGCCAAGAGGCGTTAAGGGGAGGGAGGAACGCAGGTCGTCACGGCGCATCCACTCCACCGGCCCACAGCACGGCCCGCGGGATAAAATGCTCCAGACCGGGCGTGTTTTCCGGGTGCGGACTGGAGATGAAAACGCGACCCCGGCCAAAGGTGCCGAGCGCCTGCGAGGGCGAGTTCACCATCACGCCGACCGGCGAACCGAAGTCCGCAATCTCCGTCCGGAAGAACGCGACCGGAGTGTAGGCCGGCACATCCGCGCGGCCCGCGGGCTTGATGATGGGACCGTTGTGGTAGCGCACCTTGAAGGTGCCCCGCACATCGCCGAGCAGCTTGCGGCCTTCGTCGCTCAGCTCAATCTCCATGAAACCCTGTCCGCGCTGCCACTTGCTGGAAACCGTGCCGGCATTCAGGATACCGAGTCCCCACTTGAAATTCGAGCAGGCGAGATAGGCTCCGGCGCAAATGCCGACGTAACCGCCCCCGTTGCGCACATACTCCCGCACGTTGTTCCGCCCGGCCTCGCCGATCGACTCCGCCTGCGCACTGCCGGAGCCGCCGGAAAAGACGACGAGATCGAACCCCTTCAGATCGATCGTCGCCCAATCCGCAGCCTTCACGCGCGTCACCGTCGCCTGCGGGATCGATTTGATCCGGGAGGTCACGTGCTCGATGCCGTCGTTGGGCGCACCTTTGCCGGAAAAAATGGCGACCTTCAGCGCCTTCGTTTTTTCGGGAGCTGCGATGATCGACTTCAGACCGTTGACGTCCGGCGGGATCACGAACGGCGCGGCCTTGGTCTTCGCCTTGGGTGCGGCTTCGGCGGGTTGACCGGGAAGCAGGCTCGCGGCGCCAAGCACCAGCACCGTGAGGCAGAGGCGGCGGGGGAACTGAGTTCTCATGGGAGGTGAATGTCCGGGAGTTAAGCCGGAGGACGATGACGGCGCGCAGGCGTTCGGTCGATTGGATTCACGGTGCGTTACGCCGCAGGACGCGCCCGGCCCGCACGTCCGTCAGGTGTCCGTCGACGAGCGACAGGCGGCCGTTGACGAACACCCGTTTCATACCCTCGGAAAGCTGGTGCGGTTGCGTGTAGGTCGCCCGGTCGCGCACCGCAGCCAGGTCAAAAACGACGAGGTCGGCCACGGCTCCCGGCCAAATCGCGCCGCGGTCGCGCAGGCGAAAAACGGTGGCGGGCAAGCCCGTCATCGAGTGCACGGCCTGTTCGAGGGTGAGCACGTTTTCTTCGACGACGTAGCGGCGGATTTTACGCGGAAAGGGGCCGTAGGAGCGCGGATGGGGCACGCCTTCCCCGGGCGCGACGAGTTCGCCGTCGGAGCAGGTCATCGTCCACGGTTGCGTCATGAACGCGCGGAGATCGCGCTCGTCCATGTTGAAGGAAACGATGGACGCGCCGCCGGCGCGGATGAGCTCGATCGCGGCATCGACGGGCTCGATCAGTTTCTTCCGCGCAATGGCGTCGAGGCGGAGGCCCTCGAGGGCGGGGTCGGGCGTGAAGGTGCGGATCTGGATATTTTCGGCGCCGGCGCGGCGGGCGAGGTTTTCGCTCATCTCGCGGCGGACGCGGCCGAGTGTCTCCGGATTCGCGAGACGGGCTTTGAGCGCGCCCGCGCCACCCTCCTGCGCCCAGGCCGGCACGAGCGCGGCGGTGAGTCCGGTGGCGGAGGCCTCGTAGGGATACTGGTCGGCGAACAGCTCCACGCCCTCAGCGCGGGCGGCGTTGATCCGCCGGATAATCTCGCCGGACAACCCCCACACGCGCGGACCGAGGGTTTTAATGTGCGTGACAATGCCCGGCAGACGCGCCTCCCGCGCCACGCGAATGACTTCGTCCACCGCCGCCACGATGCCGATGGTGTAGTCGCCCTCGTCGCGCACGTGGCTCGTATAGAACCCGTCGAACTCCGCCGCGATGCGGGCGAGGGCGATGTGCTCCTCGGTCTTGGAAAAATTTCCGGGCGTGTAGAACGGACCGGCCGACAAGCCGAAGGCGCCCGCCTCCATCCCGCGCCGCACGAGGGCCGCCATCCGGTCGAGTTCGGCGGCGTTCGGCGCACGGTCCTCGAGATTCAGCACCTCGGTGCGGACGGAGTTGTGGCCGATGAGCTGCGCGACGTTGACGCCGAGGGGATGCGCTTCGAGGGCGCGGCGTTGCGCGACGAGGTCGGTCGGGCCGCCGCCGTCGTGGTTCACAAACACGGTCGTGATGCCCTGCGTAAGAATCGGCGCAGCGGCGGCGAGCGCGGCGTTGCGGGCGAGCGCCGGCCCGGCATGGGTGTGCCCGTCGATGAACCCCGGCGCGACGTAGAGTCCCCGGGCGTCGACCACGAGCTTCGCGGTGGCGTCCGGCAGTTTTCCGACGGCAGCGATGCGGTCGCCGTTGAGCGCGACGTCCGCGTAGAACCACGGCGTGCCCGTGCCGTCGAGCACGCGCCCGCCGCGGACGAGGACGTCGAAATGCGCCGCGTGGGCGCCCACCGCCGCGGCGAACAGCAAGCAGGCAAAACGGCGAAGGTTCATCGGAGGAGCTGGAGGAAGGCGCCGATCACGGGCGCGTTGGTGAAATCGATGAGAAATCCGCCCGTGGGCGGCACGAGCGCGGCCGCCCGGGGCGCCGGGCCGCGGCGGCGGGTGATCGCGTCCATCGCGGCGACGGCGGTCGCCGTCGAGCCCACCCCGAAGCCCACGAGGCCCGCCACCATCACGCCCGCCTCGTGGTCGCGGCCGAGCAACGGCCACACGACCCAAGCCGCGAAGGCGAGCGAGACCAGCGTGTTCACGACGAGAATCACGAGCATAGGGCCGGCGACGGCGGCGAGTTCCGCGAGGTTCAAGGCCGCGAGCGTCACCGCGAGAAAGAGCGGCAACAGCACCGCGGCGAGACGTGCAATGACCTCGCCCCGCAGCCAGGTGCCGCCGGCCGCATCGTGCGCCGCGCGCACCGCGAACCCCACGAGCAGCGCGCCCATGTAGGCCGGCAACGACGCGCCCGCGCGGTCGAGCCCAAAGCTCACCCAAGCGCCCGCTTTCACGCAGGCCGCGATGAGCAACGCATGGCCGACCGCCCGGCGGCCTAACGCACCGAGCGCACGCCCATCGCCGAAAAAACTCGCGACGGCAGCGGGCGTTTCCCGCGGAATCGAAGCGGGGGCCGCGGCTTTTTTTCCCCCTCCCCGCAACAACCCTTCGGCCAACGGCCCGGCCAGCAATCCCCCCGCAACGAGGCCAAACGTCGCCGCCGACGCCCCGATGGTTGCCGCCGAGGCCAAGCCGGCTTGTTCGAAGCGCGGCGCGAAGCCGAGCGCCGTGCCATGTCCGCCGACGAGGGTGAGCGCGCCGCAGACTACCCCGAGGAGCGGCGGCGCCCCGAGGGCCAGGGCCACGGCCACGCCGACCGTGTTTTGGAGCACAGCGAGCGCCGTCGCGGCGAGCAGCAAAACCGCGAGCGCCCGGCCGCCCGAGCGAAGGACCTGTACCGGGGCGCCCAGCCCAACACAGGTGAAAAACGCGACGAGCAGCGGGAGGTTCAGGTTCTTGAGCGGCCGCGCGGCCCACTCGACCTCGGGGGTGACGAGCCAAGTCCACCAGCCTGCGGAGACTTTCGTGGCAAAGGCCACGCCAGCGAGGCCGGAGGCGTTGACCGCGAGCAGCAACGCGCTAACCAGCAGGCCGCCGACGACGGGCACGGGGAGGTTGAACCGGGCCAGGACCGGAACGCGGCGCACCACACCCTCGCCGAGCAAGAGCACGGGCACGGCAAGCAAAAGCAGAAACCAAGGAGAAAGGGTCAGCGGCATGGCGTCGCGCAGGGACGAGCGGTCAGCACCCGTCATGCCACGGGTCGGGCGCGAGGACAGCGCGAAAATGCACTCGCCGGCGTGTGGCCGATTCGGCAACTCTCGTGGCCTTTTGCACAACATGAACGCCGCCCTCGCGAACCGCCGCATCCTGATCGTCGACGACGTCCCCGCCTTCCTGCACGAACTGCGCGCGTGCCTGAAGGGCCATTGCGGCGAAGTCGCGATCTGCACCAGCCCGCTGCGGGCACTGCGCCGAGTCCGGCGCGACCCGCCGGACCTCTTGATCACCACGCTCGTAATGAAGGAACTGGGCGGCTTCGAGGTGATCCGCCGCGTACGCGGGCTCGGCAGCCCGATCCCCATCGTGATGATCACCGGTCGCGGCAACGAAAAGACCGCCATTGAGGCGACCCGGCTCGGCGTGTCCGACTATCTCGAGAAACCCGTGTCCGCGGAGGAATTGCGCGCTCGGCTGGGCAAGATTTTCGCCGCGCAACGCCAGCCGGCGGCGGCGCCCGAAGCCGGCGGCATGGTGAGCGAGGACCCCGCGATGAAAGCTATCTTCGACATGGTAGGCGCGGTCGCGCGCAGCGACAGCCGGGTGCTCATTCTCGGCGAAACGGGCACCGGCAAACAACTGATCGCCCAGGCCATCCACGAGTGCAGCCCGCGTTGCCGGGAACCGTTCGTCGAGGTCAACTGCGCCGCGATCCCGGAGAACCTCCTCGAGAGCGAGCTCTTCGGTCACGAGCGCGGGGCGTTCACGGGCGCGACCGACCGCCGCACCGGACGTTTCGAGGAGGCGGGCCGGGGCACCCTGTTTCTCGACGAAATTGGCGAGATGAGTTTCACCGTGCAATCCAAGCTGCTCCGCGTGCTGCAGGGCGGGAAATTCAGCCGCGTCGGCGGCAGCGCCACCCTGCAGTCCCACGCCCGCGTGATCGCGGCGACCAACCGCGACCTGCAGCAGGAGGCCGAGGCGGGCCGCTTCCGCGCGGACCTGTTTTACCGCCTGCATGTCATCACGCTGACGCCGCCGCCGCTGCGCCGCCGGGCCGGCGACGTGCCGCTTCTCGCGGACCATTTCTTACGAAAATTCCGCGGCCCGCGCACCACGCCGCACGGTTTCACGCCCGACGCGCTGCAACGGCTCCAGCGCTACGGCTGGCCGGGCAATGTGAGGGAGCTCGAACACCTCGTCGAACGCTTCGCCGTGCTCCACGACCGCCCGGAGATCGACGCGGCCGACCTGCCCGAGAAGATTCTGCGCGAAACCGGCGGGGCCGCGTCGTCGGCACTCGCCACGCCCGAGACGATGCTGCGCGGTACGCTGGCGGAGGCGCGCACCGCCTTTGAACGGGGCTACGTCGTCGCAACCCTGCGCCAGGCGCGCGGCAACATGGCCGCCGCGGCGCGCCAGGCGGGGCTCGACCGCTCGCATTACTTCCGGTTGGTGCGCCGGCACGGGATCGAACCGAAGCAGTCTGCGTCGCCGGGGCCGGGCGGGCGTTGACGATTTGTCCGCGACGCCCGCCCGTGTTCGCGTCGGGCCCGGGCGGAAACCGTTTGGCATCACACGTGCAACGCCCGGGCGAACCTCTCTCCCTATGAAAAAAACCAAAGTCATCCAGTTTGGCCTCGGCCCGATCGGTCTCGAATCGCTGAAGCTCGCGGCGGAACAGTCGTGGCTCGAAATCCTCGGCGGCGTCGACATCGCCCCGGCCAAAGCCGGTAAAACACTGGCTGAGCTCACCGGCGTAACGGCCCTCGGCGGCACGAAGGTGTTCTCCTCGCTCGAGGCCCTTTTCGCCGCGGTCGGCGCACCCGACGTGGTGCTGCACACGGCCGGCTCGAGCGCCGCCGCTTCGTTTGCCCAGATGAAGCCGGCCCTGGAACGCGGCATCAGCGTCGCGTCGACGTGTGAGGAACTGATTTTCCCGGCGCTCAAGACGCCGGATCTCGCCCGCGCCTACGACGACCTGTGCCGCCGGACCGGCGCACGCATCGCCGGCACTGGAGTGAACCCCGGCTTCGTGATGGATATTCTGCCCATCTGCCTCACCGGCGTGAGCCGCGAGGTGACGTCGATTTACGTCGAACGCGTCGTCAACGCCGCCACGCGCCGCCAGCCTTTGCAGGCAAAAATCGGCAGCGGGCAGAACCCGGACGATTTCCGCGCGAAGTTCGCCGCCGGTAAGGCGGGGCACGCGGGCTTCCAGCAGTCGGTCGCCCTCCTCGCCCACGCGATGGGCTGGAAGCTCGATGAGATTCGCGAGACCTGCGAACCCGTCGTCGCCACGAGCCGGGTGGTCACCCAATTCTTCGACGTCGCCGCCGGCCAGAGCCTCGGCATCCACCAAAAATGCATCGGCCTCGTGGCGGGCGAAACCAAGATCAAACTCGACCTCCAGATGTATCTCGAGGCCTCGCTGCCGCACGACGCGATCGTCGTCCGCGGCCGGCCGGATCTTAATCTCGTGCTGAACGGCGGTGTCGCCGGCGACGACGCCACCGTCGCGTCGTTGATCAACATCATCCCCCGGCTTCTGGCCGGCGCGCCCGGCGTCCGCCTCATGACGGAACTCGCCGTGCCCTCGTGGCGCAACCCGCGCGGTTGATGCCGCCGCCCCGACGCTCCCCCTTCAGCGCCACGTGGCGGACGGCGCTGCGCCCGCGGGTCAAGGCCCGCGCAAAAAGTCGGCCGAAGGAAATCGCAGTTGACATCCCGAACGCGTTCGTGAGCTTTTTCCCCCTTATCTGAATGGCTTCCTAGCTCAATGGTAGAGCAGTTGACTCTTAATCAATTGGTTCCGGGTTCAAGTCCCGGGGGAGCCACCAGATTTCGTTTTTTCCCAGTCAAACCTTGGCTCAAGCGCAGCGCTTTCCGCCGGCGTAGCTCAATGGTAGAGCACCTGTTTTGTAAACAGGCGGTTGCGGGTTCGAATCCCATCGCCGGCTCCACTCCCGCCCGCGAGGCCACGTCGGGTCGATCGCGACTCACGACCCAATCAATTTTCTGCCCGATGGTGTAATGGTAGCACAAACGACTCTGACTCGTTTTGTCTAGGTTCGACTCCTAGTCGGGCAGCCATTTTTATCTCCCCAGCAAGGGCCCCGCGGCAACTCGTCACCCGCCGATTCCACCCGCCGACCCCGCCGAAAAAATTCCCCCGCGCCTCGGTGAAAGTGGGTTGACAGCCAAGTTTGGATGACCCCTAGTTTCGCTTTCTCTTCAGTTTTCCCCTCACGAAATCACCTCAGCGACATGCTGAATCTCCCCGTTTTCCTCCCCGAATTTTCTGCCAGCTGCGGGCATGATTCCTGCAATAGGCCCGGAGAGGCGACCGTCGCAGGGGTGCACGGTCCTTCGATCGCAAAAAAATTTTGAGCGTAACGCTGACCTGCGCGTCAACCCCACCCGCGACGCCCGCTTTTCCTTTCGTCCTTAACACCGTAATCCATCCGAAAACTTCCCTCCTCCTATGATCATCAACCTCGTTGAACTCCCCCTCGCGATCCTGCTGAAGAATGCTGACGGCAGCGAAATGTCCATGATGGATCTATTCCACGCGGGCAAAGAAATCATGTGGCCGATCCTCTTGTTGTCGTTCGTCGGCATCACTGTCGTGGCCGAGCGCATCCTTTTTATCATCCGTGAAAACGGTACCCGCGAGGCAGAAGTCGTCGAGAAGATGCTCGAGAGCGTCGAGAAGCGTGACATCGAAGGCGCGCTCGCGATCGGCAAGAAGAGCAAGGACTTCATCGCCCGCATTCTCGTCTACAGCCTCACGAACAAAGAATTTTCGATGTCTAACGCCTTTGTGCGTGCCTCGAGCCAGGAGCTCGGCCGTTTCACGCAGGGCATGGCGACCCTCGACACCGTCATCACGGCGGCCCCGATGCTTGGACTGCTCGGCACGGTGACGGGCATGATGAAGACCTTCGGTGCCCTCGGTGGCGGCAATCTCGCGGCGGCGTCCGGCGCGATCACGGGCGGCGTCGCCGAGGCGCTCATCGCCACGGCGTGCGGTCTCCTCATCGCCATTATGGCCCTCCTGCCCTTCAATTATCTCAACGCCCGCACCGACCAGGCCAAGCAGGACGTCGCCGACGCCTCGCACGCTCTTGAGATTCTTCTCAAGAAGTCTGAGACCAACGCTCCGTTCCTCCGCTAAGCGTTTGTTTCCTGCGTCTCGTCACCGTAATCACCTCAGCCACTCCTCACCATGGCCGGATCATCAGGCGGTAATAGCGGCGGCAAGAAAAAGGCGCGCATTGAGATCATCCCTCTCATTGACGTCATTTTCTTTCTGCTCGCGACCTTCGTTTTGTTCACGCTTTCGTTGAACACCCCGCAAGGCGTGCCTGTGATTCTTCCGCAATCGGAGAGCGGCGTCGAACGAGATACGGCCGGCACGGCGACGGTCTCCGTGACCGAACAGGGCAGCTTGGCGTGGGACAAGGAGTTCGTTGACCTCAGTGACTTCCTCAACCGCCTGAAGGCCTTTTACACGACGAACCCCGAGGGTCGTATTCTCATCAACGGCGACGAAAATGCGCCGTTCAACCAGGCGATCTATGTTTTCGACGAGGCTCGCAAGGCGGGCTTTAAGAAAATCTTTATCGAGACTCAGGTTCGCTCCGCGCCCCGCTAAACTCCGGCCGCCGCGATTCACCAACACTCACTCCCATGTCCGGACCCAGTTCCAAAGCAGAAGATGGCAAAAAGAAGGCGCGTATTGAGATCATCCCTCTCATCGATGTCATCTTTTTCCTCCTCGCGACGTTCGTTTTGTTCACGCTGTCGCTGAACAAGATTGCCTCGCTCCCCGTCGACTTGCCGGTGGCAAATCCGAACAGCCAACCCAACCCAAATGACCCCACGGTCTACCTCCAAGTTTCTGATCAGGGGAACTGTTACTGGAAGCAAGGCGTCGCCATGGCTCCGGAGTTGATCACGGTCAGTGAGATTGCTCCCCGTTTGGCCGACTACAAGAATCGCGAGTCGAATCCTCGTGTGCTGATCCAGGGTGATAGCAAAGCCCGTTTCGGGGCCGCTGTCCTCGCCCTCGACGAAGTGCGCAAGGCCGGCATCGCCCAAGTCTCCGTTCAAACCACCGTGCAGCCCACCGGCCGGTAACCCGGGCTATTTCCCATGCGTCGCGATCTTATCCTCGGCATTGTTTTGTCCGCCCTGATCCACGGTGGCGTCTTTTTTGGTGAAAAATTCATCAAGATCACACCGAAGCCCAAGCCCATCGTGCTCGAACCGCCGAAGGTACAGCTGATGGAAATGCCCAAGCTTGAACCCGACGAACCTGAGAAGGTCGAAGCGACCGACGAACCGATCAAGCCGATGGACTTGGCTCCGCCGATGCTGACCGACGTCCCCCAGATCGTGACCGATACCTCCTTCGTCCAGAAAGTTCAGCCGCCGCCACCGGAAGGCATGCGTCCCGCCGTCGGAGTCCTCACCATTCCAGGTGATCGCGACACCTCCCAATTCAAGGGCCAGACCGTGTTTGATCCGTCCATGCTCGACAATCAGCCCGTGCCGCGTCTGCAGGGCCGGCCGACCTATCCTTTTGAAATGCGCCGCGCCGGCATCGCTGGTGAAGTGGTCGTCGACTTCATCGTCGACGCCAATGGCGACGTCCAGAATGCGTTCGCCGTGAAAATGTCGCAACGCGAGTTCGAATCCGCCGCCGTGCAGGCCGTGTCGAAGTGGAAGTTCAAGCCGGGACGCAAAGGCGGCCGGGCCGTCAACACGCACATGCAAGTGCCCATCGTCTTCACCCTTAACGAGGATTAATCCCTCCCGTGACCGCCTCCTTCCTTCCCTCCCTCTCCCCTCGCGTACGCTCGGCACACCTCGCGCTGGCCCTCGCTCTCGCGCTGCCGGCGGGCGTGACCGTCGCCTCCGCCCAAGCTCCGGCTCAGCAGCCGCCCAGCCTGAGCGAGAAGGTCAGCACCGAGTTTCAAAAGCTGAAACCGCTGCAGGACACGAAAAACTGGGATGGCATGATCGCCCTCCTCGAGGGGCTCATCCCGACCGTCGGCGCGAACAGCTACGACTTGGCGTATATCCAGGATATGCGCGCCCGGCTCCTCGCCGGCAAAGACCAGTGGGCCAAGGCGGTTGAGACGATGGAAGTGTCGCTGAAGCTGTCCGACGCCAACCGTTATTTCGACAAGAACAAGTCGCTGGAAATGCTGCTGTTTCTCGCCCAGGTCAGCTACCAGGAAGCTACGACCATCAAGGTCCCCGCGCTTCAACAGCAATACCTGACCAAGGCCGCAGATTTCTTCAAACGCTGGTTGAAAGACACGCCCAAGGCCACCCCTGAAATCAGTGCGTTCTACGCGACCATTCTCCTTCAGCAGGCCGTCGCCGACCCGAAGAACGTCAATCGCGATCTGCTCAAACAGGCCCGGGCAGAGGTCGACAAGCTCTTCCTCACCTCGATCCGTCCCAAGGAACAGCTGTATTTTCTGCTCCTCGCGATCCTCCAGCAGGAAAACGATACCGCCCGCGCCGCCGAAGTCCTGGAGCTGATTGTCAAACAATTCCCAACCAAGAAGGACTACTGGCCCCAGCTCTGGGCCACCTATCTCAATCTCGCGAGCGACAAGGACGAAGCCAAATCACGGGAAAATTTCGTGCGGGCCATCAACACCGTGGAGCGTGCGCAGGCGCAGAGCTTCATGAACACGCCGAAGGACAACTTCAATCTAGTCAGCCTTTACATCCAGGTGAATCAGTTCGGCACGGCGACCGATCTCCTCTACAAGGGCCTGAAGAGCGGCGCCATTGAGAACGACGCCAAGAACTGGGTTTACCTCGGCTATTATTACCTCCAAATCAACCGGAATCAGGATGCCCTCAAGGTGTTGAAAGAGGCCACCAAGCTCTTCCCTAATAACGGACAGTTCGACTTGCAGATCGGTGAGATCTACCGCCAAGAAGAGAAGATGAAGGAAGCTCGCATCCACTACCGCGAGGCCCTTCGCCGCGGCGGGTTGGATCGCCCGTATGCCGTGCATACCCTCTTGGCCAACGTCTCCTATGAGCTGGAAGATTTCGATGAGGCCATGAAGTCCATCAGCCAAGCCGAAGCCCTCAGCGATCCGAAAAAAGAAAAGGACGCGTATTTGGCCCGACTCAAGGACGCCGTCCAATCCGCGATCAACGAACGTGAAGCGGCCAAGCAGCAACCCAAGAAATCCTGATACCCCTTTCCCCGCTTACTAATTTACCAATGAAGAAGAAATACGTCTATTTTTTCCCGCCGCTACTCGGAGTCATCATTTTCGGCGCGGTTTACTGGCAATATAGCTCCGGACACGAGGCTCGCCTCGCTGCCTCCGAAGCCAAGGCCCGGGCCGAGATCCAAGCCAAACTGGATGCAGACGCCCGCTCCCGCGAAAAGGCGGTCAAGGACGCCCTCGCCTCTCAAGAGAAGCGCAAGCTGGAAAAGGCCGCGAAGGAACTCAAGGACACCGCGGATAAGGAAATGCGAGAAAAGGCCATGCAGGCCAAGTTCCGCGCGCAACGCGAAGCCGATAAACTTGAACAGCAGGTCAAACGCCTGAAGAAGGAAATCGACGAGGAAAAGAAAGAAGTCGACAAGATCGAGGCTGACAAAAAGCGCTTGTCCGACGAGATCGCTTTTCAGCGCGAATACGTCAAAAAGGCCGAAGTAAATGTGCGCAGTCTCGCCACCGTGCTCGACCGGATCGCGGCCGCCGACGCCGCCGCCGAAGCCGCCGCCAAGGCCGCCGCGATTGCCGCTGCCGCAGCCGCCAAAAAATAATCCTTAATCACCTTACCGATGAAAAAGTGGATGTATCTCATTTTCCCTGGCGCCATGCTGGGAGCGTTTCTCGTATTCTTCTTCAGTTACCAAAAGGAGGCGGACCTTCGGGAGAAGGCCCGCGCCGAACTCGTGCTCAAGCAGGAAACCGAGAAGGCCAAACTCAAGGCCGTCGCCGAAGAAAAGGCCCGCGTCGACGCCAAAGAACGTCAGATCGCGCGTGAAAAAGAAGACGCGGACAAAGAAGCGGCCAAGATCGCCAAGCTGGCGGCCGCCGACAAAGAGGTCAAGGATGCTACCGACAAGGCCCTCGCCGAGGGCGATCGCGCCGCTAAAGAAGGCGCGAAGCTTGATGCCGCCCTCGCCGCTATGCGCCAAGCCAAGGACAAGGCGAATCGCGAAGCGTTCGACCTCGCGAAACAGGTGGAGCTCGCGAAAGTCGCCAAGCGCAACGCCGAATTCGATATCCAACGCACGACCGAGATGATCTCGAGCCGGGCTTCGAATAGTTCCCTGACCCGCATGCCGCCCCCTCCTCCCCTGCCCCCGGTGGCGAAGTGAGCGGAGAAGCAGCCTCGTTTTAACAAAAAGCCCCGGCCATGATGGCCGGGGCTTTTTTCCGTCCGGCGTTCTGCGTGCCTGATGGTCTGCCCGATGGAAAATTCAACCGATCTCTCGGCCAGGCAAGCCTGGTCCACGCAAGATCGATGGAGCGTCGGCGATTGGTTGACCGCAACACCGTCCGCCCGCTCGGAGTGCCCGACAGACGCTACGGGGCTCACGCTTGGCGTTGAGACCTGTTCGAAGGCTCACCGGAGCGGCGCAAGATCGAACCGAAGCCACGCGCGGCGTTGACCACCAAGGGTCCCCACCGCAACAGCGAGCCCAAAATCTTCCTGCGAGGGAAGACGGTGCGTTGGACGAAAACACTCAAGGGCACCGCAGCAAACAACGCCACCGGCGAGAGCTGGCGCACGATCGCCACGATCCGATCTAGCCAAGCGACCGGTTGGGCCAGACGCGAAGCCGCCGCCGCACAACAGATGCGGCGTACCGCAATATCGCGGCGCAAGGCGGCCTTGTAGACCGCCAGACGGATCAGTTCGCGTTGCGGATACATGCGCGATCTCCGCCGATTTCCTGGCGGGTGGCGGCAAACGGGCTCGGTTGGCGTGCGATGAAACGGCGGAAGGAGATTACGATCGTCAAAACCGCCGCCGTATAAAAAAACGTCAGCCCGACCAACACCGCCAGCCGGGCGCTTTCCCAAAAAAGGTAAACCACCGAAAGACTCGCGAACATCATCGCCATCATGCCCGTGAAAACCGCCGCACTGATCCAGAAAAAGATCTGGATCAGGCGGAATTTCTCTTCCTGCAGTTCGACTGAAAAGAGTTCCAGCCGGTCCTGCACCGTGGCGAGAAGGCCGTCACCGAGCACCCGGAACGAATGGAGAATGCCCGGTGAGCCGGGTGCGGCGGTTTCCATGGCGATGGCTTATTTGCTGGTCCGGCCCACAAGCACACCCACAAGCAGACCGACGCCGGCCGCGATCGCGAGGGATTGATAGGGATTCGCCCGGATCGTTTCGTCAGTGTAGCGGGCCCCGGCGACCACTTTCTTGCGGGCCACGGCACAGAGTTCACCGGCGCGCTCCTGCGCCGCGTCAAAACGCGAACGCAACGCACTCATGGCGTCTTCAGAATGTTCGGTGAGCGACTCACCCATCATTTTTTCGGCTTCGACGACGAGCGTACGAAGCTCTTCGAGCAAATCTTGAGGTGTCTGGGCGGTGGATTCAGTTTGGTTTTTCATAGGGAAACGTTAGAGGAACGGAGAACAGGGAAGAGGCGGTTTAGGGGCTTTTCGTGCCGCGGAAGAGCGAGGCCACGAAAAGGACGAGGAAGAGGATGAACAGGACCTTGGCGATGGAGGCCGCCGTGCCGGCGAGCCCTCCAAAACCCAAAGCCGCGGCGATGAGCGCAATAATCAGAAAGGTGACCGCGTAGCTGAGCATGGGAGGAAGCGCCGATGGTTAGGGCTCGCGTGAACCGCGAAGCAGGCCGGTGCCGCCGACGACGCTGGCAATCGCGCCGCCGATCAGGAGCCACAGGGTCTTGTCGGTGGGTGAACCGGTGAAAAACCGGGAGAATCCGGAGCCGATGGAGTCGGAGGCAGCGACGCCGTAGACGATCAAAATGATTCCGCCAACGACGAGGGCGAGTGAGATGGATTTGTTCATGAGATGAAATTGATTGGGTTGGGAGGCGGGTTTAAGAGGTTTCTTCTTCTTCAGTTTCAAGCTGCGAACGGAGCATCCACGCGGCTTTTTCGTGCCGCTCCATCAGGCCCGTCAAAAAGTCGGCGGTGCCGGCGTCCTTGAAGCGGTCGGTACAGGCCTCGCTGTCGGACCGAAGCTGGACGATCATCTCTTCATGAAGCGCCAGCAGTTCGGACAGCATGTGCTCCGCGCCCAGGCCCATCCCGGGATCGGCCAAACAGCGAGCCGCCTTAGTCAGATCGGTCCAGTTGCCACGGGCGCCGACGCCGATGGCGCGAGCCCGCTCGGCCACGTCGTCGATCCATTGCGCAATCTGGCCATACTGCTCCTCAAACTGGAGGTGAAGGCTGCGAAATTCGGGCCCCGTCACGTTCCAGTGGTAGTCGCGCGTGGTGGCGTAGAGCACGTATTCGTCGGCAAGAAGCAGATTCAGCATCTGGCCCACTTCGAGCCGGGCCTCGTCGTTGAGTCCGATATTGGTTTTCATGGGCAGGTTGGGTTACGACTGCGTCGACGGCGACACGTGATGGCGCGCATGGTTGGCGGCGCCGGAGGCGGGTTGAATCGCGTGCATGCGCAGGCGGGAAGCGGCGTTGGCCGAGGCGGACGGATTGGTGACGTCGTGCAACAACTGCGGTTTAACCGGGCTCGGTGCCCCAGGGGGACCGGCCGGGCGATTCTTGATTTTCGGATGCATTTTTTGAAAAGAGAGAGGGTTGTAACAGTGACTCGCGGGGGCTCCGCGACCGAGGGAGGTGCGACCACCGGGCGGGCGGTCGCCCGGAATCAGTTTCCGACCGTCATGTTGTTGCTGACCGATTTCACCCCCCGGACATCCTGGGCGAGTTTGGTGACCAAGGATTTCTCGGCATCGGATCCGGCGACGCCGGTGATCACAATGACACCCTCGGTGGTCGTGGCCTTGGTCTTGAGTGCGCTGGTCGATTTGTGACTGAGGAGCGCGTATTTCACCTGCGTGGTGATGGACGCGTCGTCGATTTTCTCGCCCAACGTTTCGGTCCCGGCGGGATTCGCCTTCACGACGATCTCATTCTTCACCGATTTCACCCAGTCGATTTCCCTAGCGTAGACTTCGGTGAGTTCTTTTTGCGCCATGTTGTCGGCGGTGCCGGCGAGGGTGACGACCCCGTCCTGCACGGAAACCGTCGTGTTGGCGGCGCTGACATTACCCTTCACGAGCAGGCGGCTGCGAATCTTCAGGGCGATCCACCCATCCGAGTGTTCGGGATGACTGGACTTGATCTTGATTTCGTTCTTCACGCTCGTGACGCCGGGCAGGTTTTCCACCGTGTCGGCCGCGAGCGCTTTGTCGTCTTTATCTTCCACGGTGCCGGTCAAGGTGACCACGCCGTCCTTGGCTTTAACTTTCACGTGATCCTCGAGAACCATGCGGTAGTTGTAAGAGGCCTTGGCGGCGGACTCGATTTTACGGTCCGTTTCGTGCGAGGCGAAAAGCGCGAGCGGGCTGGCGGTGAGAACGAGCAAAGCAGAGATATTTTTTAGGTTCATAAGTTGAGACCAAGAATCTACCCGGTGTGCCGGCGCGCAGATATGGGGCACTGACCTACCCGCCGCTGTTTTTTCCGATTCCGGAAAACTCCGGCGACCGACCCGGCCTCCGTTTTCCCCGACCACCAGAGCCCGCTTCCCCCGGCGGACCGAGATTTATTATCGTATCCAACATTCACTTTATTCCTTCTTGGGAAACAATCCCGACCGCGGTTCGCCCAAAACAATATCGGCCTTTGTCCGCGCCCGCTCCCCCTCGTATCGGTAGTCCGCCGAAGGAAACCACAGGTTTCGGGGAGGGGCCGCAGCCCCTCCCCGCCTCGACGCGATGCGGAGGTCGGGTGAGGTTCACGCCCAAAGTTGGGCTGGGCTTGGCCGGCGTTCGGCGCTACTTTGAAGACCAACCGCAGGACGAATGATGGTTACATTCCGAAGAGGAACTTGAGCCAAACACTCGCCTGCGATCGGAAGGCATCGGGGACGGCCCTGCATACTCTGCTAGCGGCGTCACCGACGGCTTAGCACTTCACCCCATTTCGGCCGGAAGGGTCCTCGGATAATCTGGGGCATGGTCGCCCAAACTGAAATCTCCTCCTCCTTTAAACTTTCGTTCCCCCTCACCCCTCGCACCGACCGCGCTGCCGCCGCCCGTAACGAGGCACGGGTCGATGTGGACTTGGTGCGCCGGTTCAATGCCGGCGACGAAGCGGCTTTCGTCCAGATCATGACGCGCTACCGCGAGCGCATGTTCGCCGTCGCCTTTTCCATGCTGCGCAATCACGCGGACGCGGAGGAAATCACGCAGGACACATTTATCCGGGCCCACCGGGGCCTCGCCAAGTTCCGTGGCGACGCTTCGCTCGCCACCTGGCTGCATCGCATCGCCCTCAATCTTTCCCGCAACCGTTACTGGTATTTTTTTCGCCGCCGTCGCCACGCCACCGTCTCGCTCGACAGCACGTTCAGCGACGAAAATCCGGCCACGTTCTCCGATCTCGTCGCGTCGGACGACGCGGGGCCGGCGCGTGAGACCGTGACCGGCGAGTTTTCCGAACTCGTCGCCCGGTGCATGGGGCAGCTCGGGGAGCGTCCGCGCGAAATTCTCGTACTCCGCAATTCGCTGAACCGTTCGTACGGCGAGATCGCCACGCAGCTCGGCATCAATGTCGGAACCGTCAAGAGCCGCATCGCCCGGGCGCGCGAGAGCCTGCGCGTGCTGCTGACCCAGGCATGCCCCGAATTCAGTGCCGACGCCCAGCCTGCCAGCTGGTTGGATCCGGTCCGCCGCACGGCCGGCAGCGTCCAGGTGCTCTGCGCCTGACCAAAGACGGGCCAGCGACCGCGGACGCCCGATCGGAGTTCGATTGAACCCGGCGCTGCATCGCAGGGCCCGGTCGCCGATTCCCCGCACTTCGCGCCGCGATACCCGCCTGCAATCACGTCCGGTCCACCGCCGCCACCAGCGGCCCGCACGGGTTGTCCAATTGCGCGACCGGCCGCCGAGCCACCGGCGTCGCAACCCCTGGAAAACATCTCGTACCCCGGTCGGAGCGTTGCCACCGCCCCCGGCACCGCGAGTCCGGCAAATCGTATCATGGAATCCGCGATAGCCGAATCGGGGGCCACCTCGATGGGCAGCGCGACGAATTTCGACTACGATCGATTTATGGAGATTGATGAGAGCCAAGAAAGCAAAGGCGCGGAGGAAGCGTGCGGGCGACAGATTTGTGCCTGGTGCGTGCCGCCGCGCGATTTGGGTCCGGCGATCGGTTTTCAACCGGGTGAGCTGACGCACGGCATTTGTCCAACGTGCCGGGAGAAATTTTTCGCGCCCCGGGCAACTCGATCTTCCGCATGGCCAGGGGCCGAGGCCGGCTCGTAGCGCCACAGACCGGCAGAGCCCGATTGGTCCGCGTACCTTCTGCGCTCGGCGCGTAACCCGACCGACAGGACCGGGCCCAATCGGCGCCAAACCGGGCAACGAAATCGGCGTCGCGGACCCTGTGCCGCACGCGGGGCATAGGCAGGCGGGAACCAAACCTTAACCGGGCTACCTCGCCCGCGCCCCCCGGCACCCGGTTTTTTTTCGCGGGCAATGAATCCCGGTGCGGTCCCGAATTTTCCATCTGCGACGGCCCCTCACGCCCGCCCGGGACCCAACGTGGCGCCGGATGACATCGGCACGCGAATTTCGAGTTCCGTGCCTCGTAGCCCGTTGGATTTCACGGTCATCACCCCGCCGACATACCGTGTGCGCTCTTGCATGCTGAGCCGTCCGATCCCGTCTCGCGCGGTTTTCCTGTTCCGGGGCGACTGAGGATCAAAACCGAGGCCGTCGTCCGTGATTACCAGCTCAACCAGCGCGTCCCGTTGGGTCAGCGCCACCTTGACGCAACGGGCGTGCGCGTGCTGGGCCACGTCATTCAGTGCAATCTGGAGAATGCGGTAGAGGGCGAGTTCGGTATCGGGGGGCAACCGCTCCGCCAGCTGCTCGCAGCCGAGAGTGACGATCAGCCCCGAGCGGGCGGAAAATTCCGTGCACGTCTCGCGGAGCGCGGCAGACAATCCTAACTGGTCGAGCACGCTGGGCCGGAGATTGTGGGCGATGCGCTCCACTTCTTTGACGGTGTCCCCAAGCATGTCGCGAAGTTTCTCCGCCTCAGCGCGCGCCGGACCGATGCGCGCCGGAAGACTCGCCACGAGCGACTGGGCACGAAACTGGATCGCGCAGAGCAATTGAGTGATATTGTCGTGCAGTTCGAGCGACACGCGGCTGCGCTCGGCTTCCTGCACCTGGACCACGCGGTTCGCCAGGGCCCGCAGCTCGTTTTCGCCGCGCTGGGCGGCCGTCATATCCGTCACGACGACGCTCAGGGTCGCGCCGTCCGGCCCCCGTTCGGCCAGCGGACGAAACGAGATTTGGGCCGGCATTCTCGTGCCGTCAACCGCAGTTAGCTGGACCTGAAGCTTGGCCCCGGCAAGGGCCATCTTCTTGTGCAGGAGCGCGCGCACGGCAATCAGATCGGACGGTGCGAGAAAGCGGCGGAAAGAGCCGCCCATCACCTGTTCCAGCGGGCTTTTCACCATACGGGCAAAACAGGCGTTGGCGTAAAAAATCGTCTTGTCGGCGGTGAGCGTCAGCGCCCCCTCGTTCATGGATTCGATCAGCGTACGGTAGGCTTCTCCGGCGCCATCCAACGTGAATAGCTTCAGCCCCTGTTTTTCCGATACCACCACGACATCCACTTCGCCGCGACGGATCGCGCCGAGCGTGCCTTCCGCTTCGGCCAAGCGCAGCCGCAGGTTGGCCAGCTCGGAACCCGGCTCAGGATGGCCGGCTCGACGATCAGATTTTTTATTCACGGAAAGAGATGTCCGACCGCCCCCACGTCCAACTCGACGAAGAGGTCCGTGATATTTGCCAGATTCCCGATGAACCGGCGCAGCGGCAGAGGGAAAACAATGATCAACGTCGGGGTCGCGACGATCTGGTTACTTCGCGCGAGGTCAGGCTGTTGGTAGATGTCGATGACCTCGAGTTTCACGCGGCCTTTCAGCTGCCCGTCGCATAACGTGTGGACGCGCAAGATGGCTTGATGGGACCTCGCCGTGGCACCGGCCACGAAGAGCTTTAGGACAAAACGATGCTCGCGGGAGCGCGTCCCAGTTTCAGCCTTGCCCGGCGCGGCCTTTTTCACCCGCCGGTCGGGTCGGATTTTGGGCTTGGTCGGCGTTTTCAGGTGCGATTTCTCCCTTCGTCGGCCGAGCGCAGGTCGAGCCCAACGAGCACGCGGGCGGTTTCGCTGAGCGTGCCAATGAGAATCCGTACGGGTTTGGGCAGCCGGCGCACGACCGTGGGCACGGCGAGGATCTGGTCTCCCTTGGCCAACTGGGGATGTTTCAACAAATCGATCACGGTGATACGGTAGCGGGCCTTGAGATGGGTTTCGCAGATCTCCTTGAGGTTCGAGAAAGCCCGGCGTGATTTCTCGGTCTCGCCGGTCACGTAGAGCCGCAACTGCCACGGCGGGGCGGGTGTTTTCGCGGGGGCGGACGACCGAAGTTTAGTGCGCTTGGTTTTCACGGGGTTCCTTTCACCTGGCGGGATTTGCCCTGCGGTTGCGCCGAAGCCTTGGCATCCGCCTGCCGAAGAAGGCCGGACGCAGCCCGTTCGGTGCCGAGCAACACCGTGCGCGTCCCCACCTGATCGGCGATGCGGCGCAATTCCGCCGCCTCGGTTTCATAGTCGGCCCGCAGTCCGCTGATCTGCCGTTCAACCGCCGCGCGCTTGCGCTCGACCTCGCGCTTGAGCTGGGCGGCCTCCTGCTGGGCGGCCAGCACGGCGGCTTTCTCGAGAGCACTTTGCGCGACGCGGGCCGAACCGGTCAACACTCCGCTGACGCCGATGTAGGCGTCCACGATGTCGATGCCCCGGTCCGAGATCAAAAATTCGCGGATTTGATTCGAATGCGCCATGCCCCGCGCCTTGAGGACGTAGAAGACGCGGTTGCGTTCGCCGTTGCCCTCGTAGTCTTGCAACGAGAGCCAGGCATCCATCGGGGCCGTGACGGCGGCGACATTGTCCACCAGCGTGTTTCCGGACTCGGTGAGACTGGTGAACAGCGTGGTGATCTGCTTCGACTTGAGATAATCGACGAGCCGGGTGACCATCGCTTTGCCTTCCGAAGCCGTGCCAAGTTCCACCAAGCTCGTAATCGGGTCGACGACGACGACCTGCGGGCGGAATTCGGCAATTTCCTTGAACATCGTGGCCAGATGCATCTCGAGACCGTAGTGCGATGGGCGCTGCGAGTGAAAACGCAGGAGGCCGCGCTGCACCAATGGCTCCAGCCGCAGGCCAATCGACTTCATGTTGCGCACGATCTGCGCCGGCGATTCCTCGAACGAGAAAAACAGCGTGCGCTCGCTGCGCCGGCCGGCGGCCTGGGCAAAATTCGCGGCGACGCTGGTCTTGCCCGTGCCGGGGGTGCCGGTGAGCAGAATGCTGCTGCCGCGGTGAAAGCCGCGCCCGCCCAACATCGCGTCGAGGCGGGGAATGCCGGTGGCGATACGCTCGCTTGACACCTCGTGGTTCAACCCCAGCGAGGTGATCGGCAGCACGCTGATGCCGTGGGCGCCGATGAGGAACGGAAACTCGTTGGTCCCGTGCTGCGCGCCGCGGTATTTGACGACGCGCAGGTGCCGCGTGGCAATTTGGTCGTGGACGCGGTGGTCGAGCAGCAACACGCAGTCGGAGACGTATTCCTCCATTCCGTGGCGCGTCAGCGATTCGCGCCCGCGCTCGGCGGTGATGACGGCGGTCACGCCCTTGTCCTTCAGCCAGCGAAAGAGCCGCCGCAGCTCCGCGCGCAAGATTGCCTCGTTCGGCAGGCTGGCGAAGAGCACTTCCAGAGTGTCCAGGACGACGCGCTTGGCCCCGATGGAATCGATCGCGTGGCCCAGCCGCACAAAAATACCCTCCAGATCATACTCGCCGCTTTCCTGCATCACTCCGCGCTCAATGTGGACGTAATCGACGAGAATCTTTTTTTGCCGCACGAGTCCCGCGAGGTCGAAGCCCAGCGAAGCGACATTGGCGGTCAGTTCCTTTTCGGTCTCCTCGAACGCCATCAACACGCCCGGCTCGCCGAACTCCGTCGCCCCGCGCACCAGAAATTCCGCCGCGAGGAGCGTCTTGCCGCAGCCGGCGCCGCCGCACACGAGCGTGGGTCGGCCCCGGGGCAGGCCGCCGCCCGTGATTTCGTCGAGCCCCCTGATGCCCGTGGGGGCTTTGGGCAGACGGCGGGTGAGAGCGGGTGACTTGCGGCGGGGCGGTTTCATTCGAGAGGGAGCCTGGGTGGAATCGACCAAAATCGGCCAACCTTCGTCTGGTCGTGAGGGTGGGTTTACGCCCACGTCCAAGCGAGTCCGTGACGCGAGGACGGTCAGAGGATCGTCAGTTGGACGCGGCTCTCGATCACCCCGGTGGCAATCGCATGACGGGTGAGACCGGCGGTATCGTGAATGTTGAGCTTGTCCATCAAGTGCTGTCGGTGCTTTTCCACAGTCTTGATGCTGATGCCAAGCGTGCTCGCGACCTGCTTGTTGGCCTGGCCTTCTGCCACAAGTTGCAGCACCTCCGTTTCGCGGGACGTGAGGCGCGCGGCATTCGGTTTGGTCCGACCGTCGCGATCGATCATCCGCCGTTTTGCGTCGGCGAGGCGCTTGGCGATGGTCGGGCTATAGAACGTTTTTCCCTTGGCCACCTCGTGGATCGCCTTGGTGAGAATCTCCGCGGAGGTCTGCTTCTCCAGAAAACCCACCGCACCGACGGCGATGGTGCGCTCGACATACTCGTCGTCGCTGTGGGCGGAGAGCATGATGATTTGGGCGGCGGAATTGGTGCCGAGAATCTGGCGCGCCGCCTCCAGGCCGTTGAGTTCCGGCATGGCGATGTCCATCAGGATGACGTCCGGCCGGAGCTCGGCGGCCAATAGGATCGCTTCACGGCCCGTCTGCGCTTGACCGACGACCTCGAAGGCGCCGTCGGTTTCCAAAAGTTTGCACAGGCCTTGGCGCACGATCGCGTGGTCCTCGGACAGCAACACGGTAATTTTTTTCATGATAAAGCGGGGGCCACCGCCGGCTGATACGGGATCTCGGCGCGCACGGTGGTGCCATGACCGGGAGCCGATTCGATGACCACGGCACCGCCGACCATCTCGACGCGCTCCCGCATACCGAGCAGGCCGAGGCGCTGGTTGGTCTTCAGCGACAGCGTCTGCGGGACTTGGAATGACTTGCCGTTGTCGTGGACCTCCAGGCGCACGGCGCCGGGAAGGGCGGTGATGCGCACGTGCACTGCGGTGGCCTGGGCGTGGCGGCCGACGTTGGTGAGCGCTTCCTGCGCGACGCGGTAGAGCACGGTGCGTTTCTCGGTGTCCATGGCCTCGACGCCGGCAAAAGCCGTCACGTGGATTTTCAGCTTTTTTTTCGCAGCCAGCTGCTTGGTGTAGGCGTGGAGCGCGGGGATGAGGCCGAGATCGTCGAGTACGGCGGGACGCAATTCGCGCGCGAAATCGTGCACGGCCGTCACCGATTTTTCGACGAGCCGCTGGGTGCGCGCGATCTTCGCCTGGAGGGCCCGCGGACCGAGATCCGCCGCGCGGCCGAGCGCCGCCAACTCGACGTTGATGCCCACGAGAGTCTGGACGACTTCGTCGTGCAGTTCGCGACTGATGTGCCGCCGCTCGTCTTCCTGCGCGCTCAGCAGCTGCCTCGCCAGGTGACGCAGCTTTTTCTGCATAAATTCAGACTCTTTGAAGAGAAACTTGAATTCTTCTCGGCCCTGCTGCATCGCGGCCACGGCCTTGGTCAGCCGGCGGTTCGCGACGGTCAGCTCCGCGGTCCGCTCGACCACCACAGACTCGAGGGTGGTGGCGTGGTCCTTAAGTTGGGCCTTCGAGGCCTGTAAGGCCGCCTCGGTGCGTTTGCGCCCGGTTATATCGCGAAACAGGATGGCGACTTTTCGGCTGCCCGGTCCGCCGACCCGAAACGCATAGACATCATACCACTTTTTTTGCGCCTTCGCTTCGTCAACGAAGCGGACGGGCTTGCCGGTGTCGGCGACTTTGCCGTAGGTTTCAAACCACCGGGCTTCGAGCTTTGGGGCGACCCGGCTCACCCGCTTGCCCACGGCGTTGGTAAAACCCGTCTGCCGCTCAAACGAAGGCGTCACCTCCAAAAAGCGGAAATCGGCCGGTTTTCCGCTCGAATTATAGATCATCTCGATCACGCAAAAGCCCTCGTCGATCGAATTGAAGAGACTGCGGTAGCGTTCCTCGCTCGAACGCAACGCCTCCTCCGCCTCCTTGCGGGCGGTAATGTCGCGGATGTTGCACTGGATGACCGCGTGTCCTTCGGCCTCGTAAAGATTGCTGACGAACTCAACTTCCCGGCGCTGACCGTCCTTGGTGCGGAGCGGCAGATCCTCGTAACGGATGAAACCATCCGCTTTCAGCTCGAGAAAGGCCTCGCGGCTGGCCGCCTTGTCCTTGAGGAGCCCGATGTCCGAGAGTTCCTTGCCAAGAAGTTGCTCCCGGCTGTAGCCCAGCAGTTTTAGGATAAACGGATTGGCATCGGTGATTTTCCGCGTCTGCGGATCGAGAATCAGAATCCCGTCCTTGGCGGTTTCGAAGAGTCGGCGGTAGCGCAGCTCCGAGCGCCGCAGCTCGGCCTGAAACGTCAACACGTCGGTGACATCCTGAATACCAAGGAGGATTTCCTTCGGCCGTTCGCCGGCGGCCTCCATTAGACGCGCGTTGAGCAAGAGGCTGCGCCGCCCGATGCCGCCGAAATGATGCGTGAGCTCAAAGTTATTGAAGACGCTGTTTTTCGGAATGATCTCCAGCAGAAGATGCCGCAGCTGTGGAGTGTCCCAGCCACCGTGGTCGATTTCAAAGATCAACTGCCCCACGGTCGCCTTGGGCTTAATCTTGAACGTGCGATAGAACGCCTCGTTCGCCGAAGCCACGCGCAGATCGGCCGAAAGAATCACCAGCGGATTGGGCACCGTCCGGATGATGGCCTGCGCGTGCTCGCGCTCAGCGATGATGAGCCGCTCCGTGCGTTTCAATTCGTCGATATCCACCAGGACCAGCACGACGCCGTCGATCTTTTGATCAACGGTCAGGTAAGGGCGCACGCGCAGGGAATACCAGTGACCGTCGGCATCGGCCACCTCGCGCTCGCGTTCTTGGCCATCCTTGACCACCTGGGCGAGAACCCGGGTAAGATCGGGCGCATTGAGATTGTGCCGGATCGAGCCGAACGGCCGGCCCAAGTCGGTCGGAAGCAGGCGAAGCTTCACTTGCGCCTTCGTGCTAAAGCGGCGGATGGTGAGATCGCGGCCGAGGAGGACGATCGAGAGTTTGGCGGACGCCTGAAAATTGGTGAGGTCACCCAGCAGGCGGTTGAGCTCGCTGTTGCGGTTTCCCATCTCCTCGTTGACCGTCGTGAGTTCCTCATTGGTCGACTCAAGCTCCTCTCTCGAGGTCTCCAGTTCCTCGTTGAGACTTTGCAACTCCTCGTTGGCCGACTGGCCTTCTTCGTTGGACGCCTGGAGCTCTCCGTTGGCGGCATCCTGTTGTTGCTCGATCGACTGCAGATAGTCGCGGGCATCCGCGAGGTCGCGCTCCAAAGCGACAATCCGGCCGGCATCCTCCTGGTGGCTGACGGCACGGACCGGCAGCGCCCGGTGCGACGGCGTCCGAGCTTCCGCCTCATCGAAGAGCACCAAAAAGCAGCGCTGCTTCAAATTCTTCAGCGGCACCACCTCGACGTTGACCGTCCGGGTCCGACCCTCCTGCTTGAGGAGCACGTTTTCGTAGCGGACCGTCCGGTGGGCCTGCTTCGCCTCTTCGACGGCGGCGCGCAGCGGCCGCAACAGGCCCTCGCGGGCCATCTTCAGCAGGTCGAAGCTTGCCTTGCCCGTCGGAGGCTCAAGGTAAGCGCCTGTGGATCCGCGGAATTGGAGGATCTGCAGGTCGGCGTTGATGAGGACACCGGGCGGGGCAAATTGGTTGACGGTCACGCGGTCGGCCTCGCGCTCGGCGCTGAATTCCCCAAAAAACGGGTCGGACCCGTCCGGCGCGCGCGGCCCCGGTGCCGACGCGACGCGCGACGTCGGTTCCGTCCTCGGCGGCTCGCCCCGGCGCTTTTTCACCGGCAAGTGAAACGCCGGAACCGACCCGGCCATCCTCGCGTAGATTTTTTGTTGTTTGTCGACCGGTTCAAACAGGTTGGTGAAAGTGCCGATGGACTCGGAGGCGCCGAGGAAGAGAAACCCGTCCGGCCTGAGCGCGCAGTGGAACGTGGACAGCACCTTTTTCTGCAGGCCCGGCTCGAGGTAGATCAGCACGTTGCGGCAACTGATCAGATCCAAGCGCGAGAAGGGGGGATCGCTGATGATGTTCTGCCGCGCAAACACGACGCCGTCGCGCAGCGGTTTGATGACCCGGAACCCGCGCTCTTCCTCGGTAAAAAACCGCCGCAGGCGCTCCGGCGAGATGTCCTGCGCGAGACTTTTCGGGTAAAGCCCGTGGCGGGCCTTGGCCAGGTTTGTTTCGTTGAGATCGGTCGCGAAGACCTGCAACCGGCGCGGACGCGGCGACTTTTCCGCACACTCGGTGAACGCCATCGCGAGGGAATAGGCCTCTTGGCCGGTCGAGCAGCCGAGGACCCACACGCGCAACGGCTCGTCTCCGCCCTGCGCGAGCAACGCGGGAAACACCTTGCGCTGGAGCAGGTCAAATGCGTCGGCGTTGCGGAAAAAACCAGTCACACTGATGAGCGCGTCGGAGTACAGGGCGTCCAACTCCCGGGCGTTGCCCCGGAGAAAATCGGCGTAACGGGCCAGCGAGGGCTGCTTGTTCAACACCGTGCGCCGGGTGATGCGCCGGTGGATCGTGGTGGTCTTGTAGAGAGAAAAATTCACCCCGGAATGATTCCGCAGGAGCTGCAAAATCGTCTGATAACCGTTTTTTTCGAGCCGGTCCGGCAGTCCGGCCGGTGCCGCAGATGCGTGGTTGACCGGACGGAGTGCAGCGAGGTACGGGCCGGCGACGTAGGGATGGCGGGCGATCCGCGCGAGTTCCTTGGCGATCGCCTCGGGCGCGAGCACGAAATCGACGCACCCGGCGCCGGCGGCGGAGCGCGGCATCGAATCGTATTTGGCCGACCTGTCCTGCGCAAACGTGAGGCCGCCCTCGGCCTTGATCGCCTCCAGTCCGACGGTGCCGTCGGACGCGGCGCCGGAAAGGATTACGCCGATCGCCCGCTCGTGCCGGTCCTGCGCCAGCGTTTCGAAAAAACTGTCGATCGACTGCGGCGCCAAGCGGCCCTTCGCGCGCGGCCGCAGCTTCAACACGCCGCGGCAAAGGCCCAAGCTCACGTTGGGCGGAATGACGTAAACGTGGTTGGCCAACACCCGGAGATTATGCGTGACCCCGACCACGGGCATCGCCGTGGCCCGCGCCAAAATCTGGTTCAATGCGCTGGCGTGATCCGGATCGAGATGCTGCACCAGCACAAAGGCCATGCCCGTGTCGACCGGCATGCTTTTCAACAGCCGCGTAAAGGCCTCCAGACCGCCCGCCGACGCACCAATGCCGACAATCGGAAAGTCCGCCGCGGCCGACCGGGCGGGCGCCACGGGCGCGCGATGCATTTTCGATTTCGCACGAGCCGGCGCCTGCTTGGGCTTTGCTCTCATCGGAATCTGGGGAAGAAGATCATGCCTACGTTTCGATCGAAGATCTCTGCGCAAGGGTCCGCCCTGGCGGGCCGGCAGGCGGACGAATTATGCGGGGCGTTGTTGGTCATCGCTGCGGCTGCTCGGTCGGTTTTCAGGTGCGGATTGATCCGGCGTCTGCCGCGGTCTGTGAATGAAAAGGCTGGGCCTCGTCCGGGGGACGAAAATTCCGTGTGGCCACCATTAAACATCCGTTCGGTCGGAATAGCGATAAGGTAAAACCCTACCGTCCGCGGATCCGGCCACACGCCGGCAAGGAAATCGTTCAGAGGATCGTCACCCGCACACTGCGCTCGATCCTGCCCTGCACCATGGCTTAGCGTTTGGCCCGCGGCTGCAGGTTCGATCACAGCGAGGCGCTGCCCGTGACCTCGTAGGCGAGGCTGCCACCGACGCGGACGGTCAGGTCGAAGGCAGGCGCCGGGAGATCCGGCGAAACGCGGAGAGCAGGCAGCGGAGACGGTGAGGTTACCCACCGGGCGCCGCCGCACGACGCCCTGGCAAGGCCTCGGTCCGGATCGCGACGCGAAAAGCGCGGCGTTCGCACCCGCTGCACCAGATCCGCGATGAACAAGCCCGGAGGGTGATCGTCCGATCGAGCGCGGGCTGCTGGATGCGACCGGTCCGCAACCGGGGAGCACCAAAGCCCAGCGTAGCGTTCATGGGCAGGATTCCTCCTGCAGCGCGGTGCGGAGCATCCAAGCGTCCTTCTGCAGCGGGCCGGTCAGCCGGACCAAACAGGTTCGTGGGTTCATAAAATCAAAAGGGGAAAGCGACGGGCGCAGAAAAGGGCTTCGCAGAAGATCCGCGAAGCCCTTGTTCCGTCCTCAGAGGCTATTTCGTGTCGTAGACCTCAATCAGCGCGACACCGGTGGTGTTGCCGACGCCGGTCACTTGCACCGTATAGGTGCCGGGTTGCAGCGTGACGAGCAGCGCCGCGTCTTTGCTACCGGCCGCGAGCGCGAACGCTCCGACTTTGGCCGCCGCGCCGGTCATTTCCGCCCCGGTGCCCGTGCCCGCCTCCCAGTTGTCATTGCCGGCAATCTGGGTGGTGCCCGAGAAGACGGCGATGGTGGGGTCGGCCAACACTCCGGCGACACCGAAGACCGAAAGGGTAGGACCGACACCGCGGATGAGCACCGTGGTCGGCGCATTACCGACGATGACCAAACCGGCGATGAGCGTGCCTTCCCCGGCCGTGACGTTCATGCGGGCGGAGACGTTGGTCAGGCGGGAACCCGGGAGGCGATCAACGTCGTAGATTTCAGTGAGGCCGACGCCGGTCGTGCTGTTCGGACGGACCAGGCCGGTGGTGTGCGCGCCGTTGTTGACCGTGAGCAGTAAGGCCGCGTCTTTGCTGCTGTTGGCCAACGCGAAGGCACCGACCCGCGCGGCTGTGGCCGCGATGAGCGCGCCGTCGGCCTGACCGCCGAGCGTGGTCTGCCAGTCATCATTCGTCGCGAGCGCACCGCCGGGCGTGAACAAGGTCAGCAGCGGATCGGCGAGCGCGTTCGTGACGCCGTAGGGTGTCAGGCCGGGACCGATCCCGCGGACGAGGAGATTTTTGCCGTTACCCGCGACGACGAAGCCCATGATCAACGACTGGTCGCCCGGACCGGACAAGGCGCGGGCCGCGAAGTTGACGATCTGACTGGAAGCTCCGGGCAGACCGCCGATGACCATCGTCACGGTGGCGGAGGAACTGCCGGTGGCGTTCGTGGCCGTAACAGTCACGACGTAGGTGCCGGCCGTGGTCGGCGTGCCGTTGATTACACCGGTCAAAGGATTTACGGTCAAACCGGGCGGGAGACCCGTCGTGGTGTAGCCGGTGGGCAGGCCGGTGGCCGCAATCACATAGGTGACGAACGGCGTGCCAACCGTGCCCGCGGCCGTGCTGGCGCCGGTAATGATCGGCGTGATGTTGGCCGCTGCGATTGTGATCTTCACGACTGCCGTACCCGTGCCGGAGGCGTTGACCGCAGCGAGCGCCACCGTGTAAACGCCCGCCGTCGTCGGCGTGCCGCGGATCGCTCCGGTGAGTGCATTGATGCTCAGGCCGATCGGAAGTCCGGTGGCGGTGAAACTTGTCGGCAAGCCGATCGCGGCGACGAAATACGTAGCGAAGGGCACACCAACAGTGCCTGGCGCGGTAGCCGGGCTCGTGATGATCGGTGCCGTGGTGACCGTTGAGATCGTGATGGTGAGGGTCACGAACGCGGAGCCGAAATCATTCCGGGCGTTCAGGGGAACCACCGTCACGCCTGCGGTGGTCGGGGTGCCGCTGATAGCGCCGGTGAGGGCGTTGAGCGTCAGACCGGCCGGAAGACCGCTCGCCGCGTAGGCCTCGGGCGAACCGGTGGCGATGATGGCAAAGCTGAAGGGGACGCCGATCGTGCCAGCCGCCGTGAGCGGGTTGTTGGTGATTACGGAGGCGATTCCGGGTGCGACGGCCGTGATCGTCAGAGCATCGGTGTCGGTGCCCGTGCTGTTCGTGGCGGTGATCGTCACGACAGAGACGCCCGCAGTCGTGGGTGTGCCGGTGATCACACCGGTGAGGGCATTGAGCGACAGACCGGCCGAAAGACCCAATGCGCCGTAACTCGTGGGCGAGCCCGTGGCCGTGATCGTAAAGCTGAACGGTGTACCGACGGTGCCGGCCGCGGTGAGCGGATTATTGGTGATAATCGGAGCGACGCCGGCGGCGGCGACGGTGAT
>CANHJG010000015.1 GCA_947461205.1 Opitutia bacterium | reverse complement strand
TGCTCGTCCCCAAACTCCGAAAGGTCCTCCTGCCGTTCACGCTGTAGCGGGAGTAGTAGACGCCTGTCGTACCTTTGGCGGTCCCCGCTGGGCGGAACTCGTAGAGCCCCTGCAACTGCGTCTTTCGCCACTCGGCCTTCGTGGATCGGTTGCTCATATGTCTGTGGGTGGTATGAGGAGGGTGTATAAATGAACCTAACCCCGATGATGCAACAGTATTTTGAGGTGAAGCGCGGGCTGCCGAAGGACACGCTCCTGTTCTTCCGCCTCGGCGATTTCTTCGAGCTGTTTTTCGACGACGCCGTCGTCGCCTCCCGCCTGCTCGGCCTGACGCTCACCAAGCGCCAGGACCACCCCATGGCCGGCCTTCCGGCCCAAGCCCTCGATAACTACGTCACCAAACTCCTCGCGGCCGGGAAAAAAGTTGCCATCTGCGACCAGGCCGAGCCCGCCAAGGCCGGCAAACTCGTCCGCCGCCAACTCACGCGCATCCTTTCGCCCGGCACCACGCTCGCCGCCAATCAAATCGACGCCGCGCGCAACCACTACCTTTGCGCCCTCGCCCTCGATAAGCACGGCCTGCACGCCGCGTGGCTCGATCTCTCGACCGGCGAGTTCCGCGTCGCGACCGATGCCCACATCGCGAATCTCCTGCCCGTCCTCACCGCCCTCGATCCCGCCGAGGTCCTGGTCATCGAAAACGAGCGCGAACGGTGGCAGGCGGCGCCGCACGACCAGACCGAGGTCCACGCCCTGCACGCCTTCGCCGCCCCGCGCCTCGTCACCGAGCTTCCCGGCTATCACTTCGACACCGCGACCGGTGAGAAAACGGTCATGGACACGCTGGGCGTGCTCAACTTGCAGGGCTTCGGCCTCGCCCACGCCCACCCGGCCCTCGGCCCCGCCGGCGCCCTCGTCTACTACGCCACCGAAAATCTCTGCGCGAAGCCCGAAAACCTCCGCGGCCTGCAGGAATACCGCAGCGCCCGCACCCTGCTCCTCGACCCCGCAACGCTCCGGAATCTCGAAATTTTTTCTTCCAGCCGCGGCGCCCGCGACGGCTCGCTCCTCACCGCCATCAACCGCTCCAGCACCTCGACCGGCGCCCGGCTCCTCGAGCGTTGGCTCGCCTCCCCCACCCTCGATCTCGCGGAGATCAACCGCCGCCAATCGCTCGTCGGCGAACTCCTCGCCCAGCCGTCCCGCCTCGCTTCGCTCCGCGAACTCCTCGCCAGCATCCGCGATATTCCCCGGATTCTCGGCCGTCTGCAAAATCGTCTCCGCAACCCGCGCGAGCTCGGCGGCATCCGCGACACCCTCGCTCAAATGCCCGTCCTCCGCGCCGAGCTCGCGGCCTTCGGTGCAGACGCCCTCCTTGCGGCGCTCAGCGCTCAACTGCAGGAACTGCCCGCGCTGCGCCAGCTCCTGATCAGCTCCCTCGCCGCCGAACTCCCCAACGATCTCGCCGACGGCAATTACATCCGCGCCGGCTATGACGCCACCCTCGACGAGCTCCGCGCCCTCACGAGCGGGAACAAGACGTGGCTCTCCGACTTGGAGCGAGCGGAGCAGGAGCGTACCGGCATCCGCAGCCTGAAGGTCCGATTCACCAATAATTTTGGCTACTACATCGAGATCACCAAGGCCAACCTCCACTTGGTTCCCGCCGACTACATCCGCCGTCAGACCACCGTTGGCGGCGAGCGGTATGTGACCGAGTCGCTCAAGCAAAAGGAGAAGGAGATTTTTCACGCCGAGGAAAACGCCGCCACCCGCGAACTGGAGCTCTTCAACCACCTCGTCGCGGCCGTCCTCGACGACTCCATCGCCCTCTCCCACACCGCCGACGCCCTCGCCGAACTCGACGTCCTCGCCGGTTGGGCCCTCCTCGCCCGCGAGTGGGACTACTGCCGCCCCACCCTCGACGAGGGCGCCATCCTCGAAATCACCGAGGGTCGGCATCCCGTCGTCGAACAAATGCTCCGGGCCCCCGACACCACCGTCGCCCGCGGTGCCAGCGCCGCCTTCGTGCCCAACGACACCTTGCTCGCCTGCGACGACGCCCAGGTCGTGCTGCTCACCGGCCCCAATATGGCCGGCAAATCGACCTACATCCGGCAAATCGCGCTCATCACTCTCCTCGCCCAGGTCGGCTGCTGGGTCCCCGCGAGGTCCTGTCACATCGGGCTCGTCGACCGCATTTTCTCCCGCGTCGGCGCCAGCGACGACCTCGCGCGCGGCAACTCGACCTTCATGGTCGAGATGAACGAGACCGCCAACATCCTCAACAACGCCACCGACCGTTCCCTGATCATCCTCGACGAAATCGGCCGCGGCACCTCGACCTACGACGGTCTTTCCATCGCGTGGGCCGTGGTCGAGCATCTGCATCGCGCGCCCGACCGCGGCGCCCGCACGTTGTTCGCCACGCACTACCAAGAGTTGACGCAGCTGGCGAAACATCTCCCGCGCCTCCGCAATTTCTCCGTCGCCGTGAAAGAGTGGAACGACGACATCGTCTTCGTCCGCCGCGTCGTCCCCGGCGCCGCCGACCGGAGCTACGGCATTCAGGTCGCCCGCCTCGCCGGCCTGCCGCTCAGCGTCATCGACCGCGCTAAGACCATTCTCGCGAAACTGGAGAGCGACGACACCGACGTCACGCTCCCCACCGCCGCGCCCCAGGCAAAGCCCCGGAAAAAAATCTCCGTCGCTCCGGCCGACGATGCGCAATTGAGCCTGCTGTGAAGGTGAGACCGTGATCGGTTGTTAGCCGACCACGGCGAAGCCGAGCATCCGCGCCGCATCGATCATGCGCTGGTCGCGGCTGAAAATGGGTCCGGATTCGACGCCCGCAAAGGTGGCCAGGTGCAGGGCATCCAGCGTGCGCAGCGGCACCTGCGGGTGCACTTTCGCCCTGATTTCCGCCGCGTCCCGCACGATGACGCCGTCCAGGGGCAGCAATTCGACGACATCGTCGATCAGATGCGACTCGAAGAGGGTCCACACGACGAGGCGTTGCCCGGGGGCCAACGCTCCGGACCGCTCCTTGGCCAACAGGGCCGACCAGAATTCGGCATAAAGGAGCTCGGAGGAAACAATTTTGTGCCCGACGACCATTTGCTCGCATGCCGCCGAATCGGCTTCGTGCGTGTAGAGTTTCACGACGACCGAGGTGTCGAGATACATCTCAATCGGCGCTGTCCCGCGCTTCGCGGAGCATCGACGTCGAGTCCGGCGCCACCGGCATGCTCGCGCGGAACGCCTCGATCGGGCGCCAGGCCTTGCCCCCGACCACCGGCCGGTAACGCACCAGCATCGCCTTGGGTTCTCCGTCTGACGTGATCACAATTTCTTCGCCGGCCTCGGCGCGGGCCAGGAGCGCCGAGATTTGATCTTTGGCCTCGCGCACCGACACCGTCTCGCGGCGGCGCAAGATCTCGGTCGCCGCTGCTTCGACCGCCGCCGGGCGGATTCTGGCCCTCGCCCGCAGGCCCAATACTAATTTCGATTTCATGTGGCCACCTGTGGCCACACGCCCGTAAACTATCAAATCCGGACGTTCATTTTACCGCCGCCGGCGTCTGGCTGCGGCGGATCGCCCACAGCTGCTTGGCCTGCTTGATCGTCTCGCGCAACACGTCCGGCGTCAGCGCCTGTTTCGGATCATCGCCGATGCCTTTGGTCGGCTCGATGTGCGCCTCGATGCAAAGTCCGTCCGCCCCGTAGGCGACCGCGGCCAGCGCCGCCGAGGGCACATACACTGCCTTGCCCACCGAGTGCGAGGGATCCACCACCACCGGCGCCCAGGTCTTTTCCTTGAGCAGAGGCGTCATGCTTTCGTCCGGATGATTGCGGTAGCCGTCGAGCGTGGGCGTCGTGCCGCGCGGGCAGAGGATGACGTTCGGGTTGCCAAACGCCGCGATATATTCCGCGGCCGAGATGAACTCGCTGAGCGGGCCCATGTGGATGCTGCGTTTGAGCAACACGACGTTGTCGCGGTCCGCGATGGCCCGACCGATCGCGCGGAGCAGCGAGTAATTGAGGGCGTTGCGCGCTCCGACTTGGAGGGTGTGTACTCCGGCATCGAGGGCGAGTTTGATGTGCGCCTCTTCCATGACCTCGGTATCCACCGACAGTCCCGTGCGGCGCGAGGCCTCCATGAGGATGTCGAGCGACTTTACGTCGCCCTGAAAGGTGTAGGGATTCGTGCGGGGTTTCCACACTCCGCCGCGCAGCGCGTTCGCACCGGCCTCTTTGACCGCCGCCGCCGTCTCGTAGAAATAATTGGGGTTCTTCGGATCGATCGTGCACGCGCCGGCGATCACAAACAGCTCCTCACCGAGCGTCACCCCGCCGATCGTGATCCGGTGAGTGGCCAGATCCGACCGCTTGTCCATCAGTTTGAACGGCGATTGGATGCGATCGATGCGGTCGATGTAGTCTAGACCCTCGATCCGGTTGATCATCAGTTCCTCGCGCTCGTCGCCCACAATCGCGTAGATCGTGCGCACCGCCCCGACGATGGGCTGAATCTTGCAACCGAACTCCGTGACGATTCCGGTTACTTCGGCGAGCTGTTCAGGTGTGAGGCGGCTGGCTTTGGGCAGGATCATGGCGGGCGTGAGAGGCGCAATTCCGCGCATTCCGCCTCCCCTGTCAAAGGAACTTCTCGAACGCGTCCGGCAGTGGCGCCTTCGCCGCAAATTTCCATTCCCGTTCGCGCCAAGTGTAGTCGAATTGGGTCTCCAGCGAATGGAGAAACAGCCGCTTCGTGCCCGCCCGTTTTGCGAATTCCCGGTTGCGGCTAAAATCCCCATACGTCTGGTCGCCGATGATCGGCAAGTGGCGCTTCGCGCACTGCACGCGCAACTGGTGGCTGCGCCCGGTGCGCGGTTCCAACCGGATCAAACTCACCTTGGCCTCCTGCCGGCCCGTCCGCACGACGCTCATCCGGCTCTCCGCCGGCACATGGCCGGCGCTGGTCGCCGCGCGGATTTTTCCGCCGCGTTTGTCGACGGCGAGCAGGTCCCGCCAAATTTCCATCGGTTGCCGCGGTGCGCCGAACACCAGCGCATAATAAATCTTCCGCACCTGCTTTCGCTTGAACTGCACCCGAATCTCCGTTGCCAGCGCGTGGTCCGCCGCGGCGAGGATCACGCCCGACGTCGCGGAATCCAGGCGGTTCAGCAGCCACAGCCGCCGGTTGGCCCCCTCCGGGTCGGTCCAGTCAAAAAACTCCCCGTCCAGGGCGTAGCGCACTGTCAGCAGCGAACGCGGCTCATCGCCGCTCTCATTCGGATGCGACAACACCCCGGCCGGCTTCGCGAAAGCCGCGACCCCGTTGGCATCGTGCGCGAGCAGCGTGACGTCCCGGCCGAGCGGCAATTCCGCCCAAAATCGATCGTTCGGCCCGCTCACTGATAATAAAAGGTGAACGTCATCTCCTGCTGTTCGCCGAGCACGGCCTTCATGTCGTCGGTCCACGTGCCATAGGGCGCGCGATCCGTGATCGCGCTCACGCAGGCACGCGAGGCGGCATCGCTCGCCGTGCTGTCCAGATTGACGATGCGCGAGATTTTCCCCTCGGCATCCATCACGAACTTCACCGTCACCATGCTGCCCGACGTGGGGTAGACTTTGCTCTCGGTCAGCAGCTTTTCCCACTGGATCTGCACCGACTCGATCATGCGCTGTAAATAAGCCCCATAGTTGCTCCACCGCGCATCGACCGCCGTCGGTCCGATGTTGGCGGTGCCCGCGAGGCGTTCCGCCAAGATCGCCGGCCGGACCTGCTGGGTCTTGACCACCGTGGGGCGGGGCCGCGGACGCTGCGGATCGATGGCCGGCTGGGCCGCGATTGCATCCGGCACGAGCGGCACGTTTTTCACGCCTTCGATTCGCGACGGAATCGCGCGGGGGCTCTCCGCTATTTTCGAAATGTTGCTGGCGAACCCGTCTTTGCTCTCGCCTTCTTTTTTCTCGGTGCCCATCAGCGGATTCTGCTCCAGTTTCGGCGCCTGTACGGTCTTTTCCGACGGCGGCGTCACAACTGGGGGCGGCACGGCCTCGGTCAATTCGACCGGCTGCACCAACTGACCGCTCACGATCTGCGTGTTTTCAAAATCCTTCTTCCCGGCCAGGGCGGGCATATCGCTTTTGCCGTCGACCGTGGGCTTTTCCTGCGCGACCTGCTGGTTCTGTGCGGCGAAATTCGTCGTTTTGTCCGGAATGTTCTCCGGCGCATCCGGATTTGTCTCCACAAACTTGTTCGGCGGCGGCGGCTTCGGCGTCGGTTTCACGAACGTGTCCGGCGCCAGCTCAATGCTGAACGGTTGCGGCGACGCAGGCGGCCGCTGCGCCGAGGCCGTGATCGGGTCCGTGCGCAACAAATACGGCGACACCAACCAGAGCAGCACGTAGAAAATGATCACGCCCGCCACCCCCACCAGCGTCGACCGCGACTCGGGATCCTCCCATGCCCGCACGACCATTCCACGCAACGACGTGGTCGAGGAGGGGGTGGTGATGGACTGGCTCATGCAGGTCTGTAACGGAGGCGGACGCAGGGATTCATGGCAGGAGACCGCACCGCGTCAAAATTTGTTTCGTCGATTCGATGGGCAGGCCGATTATGTTCGTCAGCGACCCGCGCTGCCCCGCGACAATCAGTTCGGCATGCTCCTGGATCGCGTAGCCGCCTGCCTTGTCGAGCGTGTTCACCCGCGCCAGATACGCCTCGATCACCGCCTCGTCGAGGGCTTTGAACGTCACTTCGCTCGCCACCCCTTCGTCGATGCGCAGCCCGTCTTCCAGCCGTCGCACCGCCACCCCCGTGAAGACCGTGTGCGTCCGGCCGCTCAGCCGCCGCAACATCGCCCGCGCCTCCGTCCCGTCGCGTGGCTTGTTCAGCGCCGTTCCATCGATGAAGACCGTCGTGTCCGCGCCCAACACCACCGCCCGCGGGTGGCGCGCGGCGACCCAGTCGGCCTTCAGCGCCGCGTTGTGCGCCACCATCACGCGCGGATCGGTCGACGCCTCCTCGTGCTCGGTCACCTCCGCCACGACGACGGCAAACGCCACGCCGAGCTGCGTCAGGAGTTCCCGGCGACGCGGGGAGGCGGACGCCAAAATCAGGCGTGGCACGTCGGTCGGGCCGGTCATTTCTCTTTTTCCGCGAGCACGGCGCGCACGTCGCCCTTCGCCCGCGCCAGTTCCACCCGGCTCAAATTGTATTGGTAAACGGCCTCGAGCAGATTGTCCGCGGCGACGGCGAGCTGCGTCTGCGCTTCGATGACTTCGCGGTTGTCGGCGACGCCCTCGTTGTAGCGCGAACGCGCGAGACGGAGTTGTTCCTCGGCTAGCCCCGAATTCTTCTCGGCCACGGCGATCTGCGCGAAGCGCGACGAGGCATCCTGCCGCGCCAGCCGCAGCTCGGAGGAGATCTGCAGTTCGAGCGAATTGAGCCGGGCCTGTTGCACCCGCTGGCGGGACAGCGCGGTGCCGCGGTCCGCGCTCGCGCGCCAGCCGTCGAACACCGGTACCGTCAGCGTCGCGCCGAACGTCCAGACTTTGCGCCGGCCGTCGTCGTCGTAGTTGGCGGCAGCGTGGCCAAAGTCTCCGGCCAGCCCCAGCGTGGGCAACCGCTCGAAGGTCGCCGTCCGCACATCGAGGCGCGACTGCTCCAAGGCTTTTTGCGTGCGCAACCAGTCGGCGCGCTGCTCGAACATCGTGCGGCCTTCGCCCAGGCTTCCCAGCGTGACGTCCACCCGCGCCAGCGGAAAATCCGCCAGGACCAGCGGTGCCGCCGGATCGAGGTTGAGCAGCCGTTTGAACACCAGATCGCTCTGCATCACCGAGGTCACCTGTTGCAGCCGGGCCTGCTCCGCCTGGGCGAGCTGTGCCTCGGCCCGCGTCACGTCGATCTGCGTGGCGACCCCCGCCTTCAGTTGGTTGCGCGCGAGTTCGTGGAGCGAGCGCGCTCGCGCAATGTTGGCATCCAGCACGTCGAGCCGCCGCAGGTTGCGCAAATGCCCGAAATACGCTTGCGCCACGCTCGTGAGCGCCGCTTGCACCGTGACGAGTACGTCGACCTTCGCCACCTCGGCGCCGATGCGCCCCGCCTGCCTCGCCGATAGCAGCTGCGGATTCAAAATCGCGTAGCTGCCGGCCACGCGCCCGTCATACCGGTTCGACGGCCGGGTTTCACTCAGTGCGCCCGTGGTGCTGAGAATCGTCAGATTGCGCGAACGCCGCTGCGTGCCCGTCAAATTGACGACCGGCAACGTCCCAGCTCGCGCCACATTCGCCTGCTCCAGCGCCTGCGCGGCCGCCTCGCGGCTGATGAGTACGCTGCTGTTCACGCCGTCGGCCGAGGCCAGGGCCTGCTCGAGCGTCAACGTCGTCGGGGTAGCGGCGTCCATCGCCGTCAAACCGGCCAAAAAAACGATGAGCGGAAGAATACATCGGTGAGACATGGTGTGGGGTAAAAAACGAAGACGTAGCAAATCGCGGGCCTGACGCGCAGCGCAAGCTTGGCGTTGCGAGTTGTCAGCCGATAAAAACCCACCCACGTTCTCGCTTCTTTCCTTTTTTCATGCGCCTCGGTCTCGCTCAGCTCAATCCTCTCGTCGGCGATCTTGCCGGTAACCGTCGCAAGATCCTCGATGCCTACGCCGCGCTCGTCGCGCAAGGCGCGGAACTCGTCGTCTTCCCCGAACTCATCGTCTGCGGCTATCCCCCGCGCGACCTGCTCTTCAAGCGCCGCTTCGTCCCCGACGTCGCGGAATCTCTCGCCCAAATCGCCACCGCCATCGGCTCCGTCCCCGCTCTCATCGGCACGGTCGAGCTCAACCCCACCGGCCGCGGCCGCCCGTTCTACAATTCCGCCGCGTTCTGCTATCGCGGCACCGTCGCCGCCGTCGCCCGCAAATGCCTCCTTCCGACCTACGACGTCTTCGACGAGGACCGCTACTTCGAGCCCGCCACCTCGCCCACCGTCGTCGACCACGCCGGCCATCGCATCGGCGTCACCATCTGTGAAGACATCTGGACGCATCCGATGATCAGCACCCGCCGGCTCTATTCCGGCCGCATGCCCATCGAACAGCTCGCCAATCAAAAGTGCGACCTCATGGTCAACCTCTCTGCGAGCCCCTGGCACAGCGCCAAAGCCGGCGTCCGCCAAAATCTCGTCGTCTCCGAAGCCGCCCGCGCGCTCGGCTGTCCCGTCGCCTACGTCAACGCCATCGGCGGCAACGACGAACTCATCTTCGACGGTCGCAGCCACGTCTGCGACGCCCAGGGCACCGTCACCGCCGGCCTCGCGGCCTTCGCCGAGGAACTTCGCGTGGTGGACGTCCCACTCGTCCGCTCCGACGCCAATCCTGCCCCCGCCCCCTCGGCCTCCGCCGCCCGTTCCGCACCCATCGCGCCCAGCTTCGCCCCTGCGGAACTGGCCGACATTTACCGCGCCCTCGTTCTCGGTCTCCGCGACTACGCCACCAAAAGCGGCTTCAAACGCGCTCTCGTCGCCCTCTCCGGCGGGATCGATTCCGCCGTCGTCGCCGTCATCGCCGCCGACGCCTTTGGTCCCGAAAATATCATCGGGGTCTCCCTTCCCTCCTCGATCTCCTCGCAACACTCCCGCGACGACGCGCGTATCCTGGCCGAAAATCTTGGACTCCGTTTTGAGACCATCGCCATCGCCGACGCCGTGGCCGCCTCCGAGCAGGCGCTCGGCCCCGTCTTCGCCGGGCGCGCGCCCGACGTCACCGAGGAAAATATCCAGGCCCGGATCCGCGGCATCCTTATGATGGCGTTGTCCAATAAATTTGGCTCCCTCCTCCTCACCACCGGCAACAAGAGCGAAATGGCGGTGGGTTATTGCACGCTTTACGGCGATATGTGCGGCGGTCTTGCCGTGATCAGCGACGTGTTTAAAACCCAGATCTTCGCCCTCGCGCGCTGGATCAACTCCCCCGCCGCGCCCGGCGCCGGCCGCGAAATCATTCCGCTCAATACCATCCAAAAACCCCCGAGCGCTGAACTCCGTCCCGGCCAGGTCGACCAAGACAGCCTTCCGCCCTACGACATCCTTGACGCGATCCTGAAGGGCTACGTCGAAGAAGGTCTCTCCCGCCGCGACCTCGTGGCCCAGGGTTTCGCCGAGTCCGTCGTCACCGACGTGGTCCGCAAAGTGGACCTCAACGAGTACAAGCGAAAGCAGGCCGCCCCCGGCCTGAAAATCACCCCTCTCGCCTTCGGTGTCGGCCGGCGAATCCCGCTCGTCCAGAAATACGTGAGCTGATCACCCGCCGCATGCCTTGGAGGATCGTCCTGCCTTTGTTCGCCTCGGTCGGGTGCGCTTACGCCCCGCTTTTGGGTGGGCGGAACGTGGTCATCGGCGGCCTTTGCCGGCGACGACGGGTCCGCCCGGAATGCCGGAGCGTAGGCGTCCTTTTGTATCGGGGCCTACGTCTTCGCCTAACTGGCTGCGGATCTCCGGCGGCGGTAAACGTCCCTTGATCAATCCCCCATGATGCCGTCCTCCGACGCCCTCTTCGCCCGCGCCCTCCAGCTCATTCCCGGCGGCGTGAACTCCCCCGTCCGCGCCTTCCGCTCCGTCGGCGGCGCGCCGTTTTTCGTCAAAGCCGCGCGCGGTGCCACGCTCATCACTGCCGACGACCGCGAACTCATCGACTTCGTCTGCACTTGGGGGCCCGCCATCCACGGGCACAACCACCCGGTCATCAAAGCCGCCATCGCCGCCGCCCTCGAAAACGGCACGTCCTTCGGCACGCCCAATCCTTACGAGGTCGAGATGGCCGAGCTCATCGTGAAGTTCGTCCCTTCGATCCAAAAGGTTCGCATGTGCAACAGCGGCACCGAGGCCACGATGTCCGCCATCCGGCTCGCGCGCGGGTTCACGCGCCGCGACAAAATCATCAAGTTCGCCGGTTGTTACCACGGTCACTCCGACTCGCTCCTCATCAAAGCCGGCTCCGGCGCCCTCACGCACGGACACCCCGACAGCGCCGGCGTGCCCGCCGCCTTCGCCCGGGAAACCATCGTCCTCCCCTACAACGACACCGCCGCCCTCGACGCCGCGTTCGCCGCCAACCCCGGCCAAATCGCTGGCGTCATTCTCGAGGCCTACTGCGGCAACGTCGGCTTCATTATGCCCGACCCCGGCTACCTCGCCGCCGTCCGGGCGGTCACCGCGCAATACGGCGCCCTCCTGATCTTCGACGAAGTCATGACCGGCTTTCGCATCGCCCAGGGCGGCGTCCAGGAACGCGAGCACATCGTGCCCGACCTTACGTGCCTCGGAAAAATCATCGGCGGCGGTTTGCCCGTCGGGGCGTTCGGCGGCCGTGCCGATATCATGAACTACCTGGCTCCCCTCGGGCCCGTTTATCAGGCCGGCACGCTCAGCGGCAATCCTCTCGCGATGGCCGCCGGCATTGCCGGACTCCGGCTCCTCGAAGCACTCAATCCCTACGCCCGCCTCGACGCCCTCGGTCGTCAGCTCCGCGACGCCGTCCTCGCCGCGGCCCGCGCCAAGGGCCTTCCGACGCAGGTCCCGCAATGCGGCTCGATGTTCAGTATTTTCTTCACCGCCACGCCAGTGCGCGACTACACCACGGCACTCACCGGCGACGCGAAACTCTTCGCCCGTTTCTTCCACGCCTGTCTCGCCCGCGGCGTCTATCTCGCCCCTAGCGCCTACGAAGCCGGCTTCCTCAGCACCGCCCACGAGGGCCCCGCCATCGACCGCGCCTGCGAAATCATGTCGCAAGCCATCGCGGAACTTTGATGATCCGGCCGCCGACGCCTAGGCTTCCGGGATTTCCCTCATGTCGCTTTTCTCCACCACTCGCCTGCTCGCCGCGACGGTCGCGCTCTCCGCGCTCCTCGTCCGTGCCGCCTCCACGCAACCCGCCGGCGACACGTCGATCTCGCTCGACGAGCTCAAGCCCGGCCAGCGCGGAGAGGTCTGGACGGTTTTCCGCGGCACCGAGCCGGAGCCGTTCAGCGTCGAAGTCACCGGGGTCATCCGCAACGCCCTCGGCCCCGGCAAGTCCCTCATCGTCTGCGAACTCACCGACGAGCGGGTGCAGAAAATGGGTGCTGTCGCCGGCATGAGCGGCAGTCCGCTCTACATCGACGGCAAACTCGCCGGCGCCCTCAGCTATCAGATCCAGCGTTTCGAGACCGTCCGCTATGCCGGCTTCACGCCCGCCGCCGACCTCGCCGAGGTCCGCGAAAAAGTCGGACCGCCCGCCGCCGCGGTGAAGCTCACCCAGTTCCTTCCAGCGCCCCCGTCCTCCGTCCCGCCCTCGTCGAGCCTCCAGCCCGCCTCCTTCCATTCCGCCGGAGCCTCCCCTCTGCTGCCCGCGTTCACGCTCTCGGGACTCAGCCCCGCCGTCGCCGACCTCTTCGCGCCGCGCTTTGCCGCCCTCGGCCTCGCCGCCACCGCGCTCGGCGGCAGCACTCAATCGGGTTCACCGGTCACTGCGGGCGCCTCCGCCAGCGCCCCTCCCGTCCTCCAGCCGGGCTCGGCCGTCGCCGTCTCCCTCGCCACCGGTGATATCACGCTGGCCGGCACCGGCACCGTTTCCCGCGTCGACGGCAACCGCATCACCGCCTTCGGCCATCCGATGCTCTCGCTCGGCGAAGTCGCCCTCCCCATGTGCGCGTCCGAAATCGTCACCATTCTCCCCTCGACGATGTCCTCCGTCAAAATGGCCAACACCGGCGCCATCATCGGCACGATCTCCCAAGACCGTCTCTCCGCCGTGTCCGGCACCCTCGGCCCCGGCCCTGCGATGACCCAGGTGGAAGTCACTGTCGCCCCCGTCGGCAGCGCGCCGCGCACGCTCCATTTCTCCGTCGCGCGCCAACCCCAGCTCACGCCCGTCATCGTCGCCGCCGGCGTCACCCAGGCCATTATGGGCGCCAACGACGCCGGTCTGGCCAACGGCTTCCGCCTGCGCGGCAACATTACGTTCCCCGCCGCGCAGATGCTCGCCACCCAGACGCTCTACGCCGGCCCGCAGGGCTTTGCCCAAGGGTTGAACGAATTCGTCCAGGGGCTCGCCGCCAACCTGCAAAATCCCTACGAAAAAACCTATCCCGAGCGCGTCGCGTTCACCGTCGAGCCGCTCACGGTCAACCCCACGGTCGTCATCGAGCAGTTCCAGCTCTCGCGCGCCAGCGCTCGCGCCGGCGACACCGTCCAGGTCACGCTCGCCTGGCGCGATTTCCAGGGTGCGTCGCAGCGCGAGATTATCGACCTCGCCATCCAGCCCGCCTGGACCGGCAAGCGCCTCGAGGTCGTGCTCGCCCCCGGCCGTGCGCTCGACGAACTCAGCGGCCGGCCCCGCCTCATCTCCGCCTCCGAACTCCGCAGCTTCGGCGCCTACCTCGCCGCCATCGGCGACCACCGCCCCAACGACGGCCTCTGCCTCGCCCTCGTCGAATCGGCCGAACTTTTCAGCGACCAAACCGTCGCGACCCCCGAGACGCCCGGTTCGATCGAACGCATTGCGCGCGCCTCCGATGAAACCCGTTTCCGCACCCGCTCCGCGATGATTCCCCTCTGGGAGCGACACGTCCTCCCCGGCAAACTCACCGCCACCGCCGTCCGCCGGCCGCTCCGCATCGTCGAGTAAGCCCGGCTCCGCCCTGCCCTTCTTTCCCCTCCCCTCACTTTTTCATGCCCACGTTTCTTCGCCTCCGCACCCTCCCCGTTTTCTCGGTGTTCCGTGGGCAATTGGCCGTCTTCTCCGTCCTCGCTCTTTTCGTCGCTTTCGCGGCCCCCTCCGCCGCTCTCCGCGCCGACCCGCTGTCGAGGAAAACCGATATCGATTTCTTCCGCGACGTCCCCAGCCGCAATCTGAAACGCCTCGCCGCCCGCTCCGACGGCCGCCTCGTCGCCGGTCCCATCCTCGCCGAACTGGCCGTCCCTGCTCCGGCCGACCTGCTCTGGTGCGTTGAGTCCACCGCCGACGCGACCAAATTCCTCGTCGGTACCGGTCCCGAGGGCCGTATCCTCGAAATCATCTACAACCCCGCCACCGCCACCTACGGCTCGCGCGACGTCGTCAAACTCGACGACCCGCAGATCTACGCCCTCAAGCCCCTCGCCGACGGCTCCGTGCTTGTGGGCACGTCCCCCAAAGGCGCGCTCTACCTCGTCCGCGACGGTGCGCCCGTGGCCCGGGTCACGCTGCCGGTCGATTCCATTTTCGATCTACTCCTCCTCGACGCCGACACCGCGCTCGCGGCCACGGGCAATCCCGGTCGCATCTATCGCGTCGACCTGAAAAAATTCGCCGCGGCCGGCGTCGCCGGCGAAAAGATCACGGACCCCGCCCAGCTCGCCGAGCGCGGCCTCACGCTCTTCGGCGAAATCCGCGACCGCAACGTCCGCCGTCTCGCCTTCTTTCCCGACGGTCGCGTCGTCGCCGGGTCGTCACCGAAGGGCAATATCTATACCTTTACCCCCGGCACCGCTTTGGCGCCCGCCGTCCCGCCGGCTCCGCCCAACACTGCCGCGCCGCCGCCGCCCGGCTCGTCCGCACCCATTCCCGCGATCATCCTGCAGGAAAACCGCGACGCCGAGGTCACCGATCTCCTCCCGCAGCCCAACGGCGACCTCTACGCCTCGATCGTTTTCGCCGGTACCACGGGCGAATCACGGATCACGCCGCCTGCCGGCGCCAAGCCGCCCGCCGAAGGCAAACTTGCCGATCCCGTGCCGGCTGCACCCGCGGAAAAATTTCCTGGCCGCAGCACCCTCGTCTATTTCCCGGCGGACGGCTTTCCCGAAATTCTCTCCGCCCGGGCCAATACCGCCTTCTACCGCCTCGCCCGCCACGGTGACATGATTCTGATCACCGGCGGAGAACTCGGCGAACTCCTCGGCTACGACCTCAAGTCCCGCCTCGGCCTCACCTTCGCCGGGAGCATCTCTTCGCAGCTGAACGGCCTCACCCTCATCCCCGGCGCCCCCGGAAAATTCTTCGTTCTCCGCAACAACGCCCCCGGTTTTGCCCTGCTCGATTTTTCCGCCTCCGGTCCCCGCGAGGCCGAGACCCGCCGGCTCGATCTTGGCCTCCCCGCCCAGCTCGGCGCGCTCCGCTTCAACCGTCTGCGCGAGCTCACCGATGCCCAGCTCACCGTCGAACTCCGCACCAGCCAGGGCAGCGACGAACTCGAGGGCTGGGGCCCGTGGACCGCGCTCACGCCCGCCGACGGTGGCTGGCGCGCCGACGGTCTCCGCGGCCGCTACGTCAAACTGCGCGTCCGACTGTTCGATACGACCACCACCACCGCCGCCGCGGAACTCGACAAGGCCTCGCTCTTCGTCCTCCCGCAAAACCGGCGGCCCACGCTGCAGGACTTCCGGCTGATCACGCCCAATTACGGCCTGATCCCCGCCGTCGAACAGCCGCCCTCGCCCAACGCCACGCTCAGCCAGCTCATCTCCGCCGCCCCGAAAGACGAGGACGCCAAGCGCAAGGCCACCTTCCTCGGCAGCCAGATCGTCCCTTCGCCCGGCACCCAGGTAGTCTTCTGGACCGTCTCCGATCCCGACGGCGACACGGTGCTCAGCACGTTTTCCCTCCGGCGCGACGGTGACACCGCGTGGACGGACCTCGCCGCGAACACCCGCGACGGATACGCGCAGTTCGACGGTTCGCACTTAGCCGATGGGGTTTATTTTACCCGCCTGGTCTCCACCGAGACCGCCCCGCGCGCCGTGGCCGACCGCCTGACCGCGACCTTCGAGACCGACGATCTGGTGATCGATCACACCAAACCGGAAATTCTCGAGGCCACGGTGCGCCGCGAAGGCGACCGCCTCATCATTTCCGTCAGCGGCCGGGACGCGCTCTCCCTGCTCGACGGCATCGAGGTGATTTTTAATAACGGCGTCCGCGAAGTCGTCGAACAGCCCGGCGACGGCATCCGCGACAGCCGCGAGGAAAGCTTCACGCTCGATCTGCCGCTCGCGAAAGTCTCCAACGCCACCTCTGCCGAGGTCACCCTTTACGACTCCGCCGGCAACGGCAGACCGCGCCGTTTGACGTGGTAAGGCCAACGTCCGGTGTGTTTCAGATTTTGCCCTGGTAGGCCCGCCCGGTGGGCGGGTAGCCCGGCCACCGGCCGGGCCTACAGGCTAAAAACCGAAGGACGTTGGTCTCACGCCCGCGGGTGCGCCTTCGCGTAAATCTCCTTCAGCCGCGCCACGCTCACATGCGTGTAAACCTGCGTCGTCGCCAGCTGGGAGTGGCCGAGCAATTCCTGCACGAGCCGTAAATCCGCCCCCGCGTTCAGGAGGTGCGTCGCATACGAATGCCGCAGCTTGTGCGGCGTGAGATCGAGCGGCAGCCCCGCGAGCGTCAGATACCGCTTCAACATCAGCTGCACCGCGCGGATCTCCATCCGCTGCCCCTGAGCATTCGCCACCACGGGACTCGTCGGACGTTTTTCGTGCGCGAACTCGTCCCGGTATTTTGCCATCACCGCCATGGCCACGCGGCCGAGCGGACAGAGCCGTTCCTTACGGCCCTTCCCGAGCACTCGCGCCACCCCGTTGGCGAAATCGATGTCGCCATAACTCAGCCCAACCAACTCGCTCACGCGCAACCCGCCCCCGTAGAGCAATTCCATCGTGAGGCGGTCGCGCCACGCGGTCGGCTCATCGATGCCCTCGTTCGCCCACCGCCGCTGCGGCCCCGCGAGCAGCAGCTTCATCTGCTCCTCCGTGAGAAATTTGGGCAGCCGCTTTTCCAATTTCGGGAGCGGCACGCCGAGCAACGGATTCTTCCGCAATTTCTCCCGGCGCATCCAAAACTTGAAAAATGTCCGCAGCCCCGACGCGTGGTTGTGCAGCGTCCGCCGGTCGAACCGCCGCTGCGCCTCGATGACGAAGTCCCTCATCTCCCGCGAACCGAGTTGGTCGAGACCGCGCTCCCACAGCTCCGCGCCCACTAGCCAGCGGTAGAAATCCTCAAACGCCTGCCGGTAATTTCGCACGGTGTAAGGCGAATAGCGCCGCTCCTTCGCCAGAAAATCTTCGAACGGCGTCCACCACTCCGCGACCACCGCCGGCGGAAGCTCAGGGGGCGGGCTGGAGGCGGGCTTCGACATCGCGCATCACGTTCGTGGCGTGCAACCGCAGCGCCCCCTCGGGATCCAGGCCTTTCGCCCGCGCCGCCGCCGTCAGCTCAAACAACCTTTTCCCCAAAATCGCCTCGTCCAGCTGTTCGCCCAGCGCGCGCACCTGCGCGGCGTCAACCACCCCGTCGGCCGGCAGCGACTGCTTCTCAATCTGTTTCCACACTGCCTCCGCAAACATCAGCGCCGGCAGCCGCGGCGGCAGGGCTTTGAACACACCCTTCGCCACCGGCCCATTCTTTTTCTCCGTCGCTTTGATTTCCTCCCACTTCGCGATCACCTGCTCCGAGGTGGCGAGCTTGCTGGGGCCAAAGACGTGCGGGTGCCGACGCACCAGTTTCTCGTTGATCTCCCGCGCCACGTCCTCGAACGAAAAGTTGCCCGCCTCCGACTCGATCTGCGCGTGAAACACGATCTGGATGAGCACGTCGCCCAGCTCCTCCCGCATGTGCGCGCTGTCCCCGCGGTCGATCGTGTCGATGAGCTCGCTCACCTCGTCGATCAGGCAGCGCACCAGCGTCGCGTGCGTCTGCTCCTGGTCCCACGGGCAACCGTCGGGCGCCCGCAGGCGGGCCATCGTGACTTTCAGCTCTTCGATCGCACTCATCTGCTTACCGTGTCCGCGGCGGCGGCGAAATACACGGAAATTTTTCCGCTTTGTCTTCCGGCGCTTCCGTGTGTTCCGTAATCCCCGAATGTCCGACAAACTCACCGAGATCATGGCCTGGAAGCGCCGGGAAATCGCGCCGCTCCTCCGCGCCGTCTCCGACGCCGAGCTGGCGCGCCTCGACGCGTCGTTGCCGCGCCCGCCGTCCTTTGCCGCCGCGCTCCGCCGGCCGGACGGTCGCCTCGCCGTGATTGCGGAAATCAAACGCCGCTCCCCCTCCGCCGGCGACATCAAGGCCGGCGCCTCCTCCGTCGACCAGGCCGCTCGCTACCAGGCCGCCGGCGCCGACGCCCTCTCCGTCCTCACCGACGAAAAATTCTTTGGCGGCACGCTCGACGATCTCCGCGACGTCGCCGCGCATTTCCGCGCCACCCCGCCCGGGCGCCCCTGCATCCGCAAGGATTTCTTCGTCCACCCGATTCAAGTGCTTCAGGCCCGCGAGGCCGGCGCCAGCGCCATTCTCATTATCGTCCGTGCGCTCACCGACGACGAAATCAAGACCCTGGCCGCCGCCGCGATCGCCGCCGGGCTCGACGCACTGTTTGAGATTCACACCGAACCCGAGATCGCCCGCGCCCTCGCGCACGGTGCCCGCATCATCGGCGTGAACAACCGCGACCTCGCCATCTTCAAAACCGATCTCGGCCTCAGCGAACGCCTCATCCCGCTCTTCCCGTCCCACGTCACAGCCGTCAGCGAGAGCGGCCTCCACACCGCCGCCGACGCCGCGCGCGTCCGGGCGGCCGGGGCCCACGCGGTCCTCGTCGGCGAGTCACTGATGAAAGCGCCCGATCCGACCGCACTGATCGCGGCCTTCCGTTCCCCCTAGCCCTCTTCCATGACCCAACGCCCCGTCTCCGCCTACGCCACCCTCGGCGGCCTCTGTTTCCTCCCGCGCACGCTGGACAAGATCCGCCTGCACGCCCGCGGCGAACTCCACCCCGACCACCACGAATTTCTCGGCAAAGCCTACGACGGCCGCCTCTGCCACTACCTGCGAGTCAACTATGAGGACCTGAAGGCCCGCACCCTCGCCGGCGGCACCGACGAGGAGATCCTTGGCTGGATTCGGCAGCACGGCCGATCGATCACGGACGTCGATGTCCTGATCTGGAACGGCTTCGCTGCGAAACGCGGCTGGCGTGACGAAGCCACGCCGAGCTTGGAGAAAAACAAGGCTGGCGACGGCCTCGCCCACCGCACCGACCTCCTGACGTTTTTCGATTACTACGAGGTCGACGAGGGGCGCTCCCCGCGCTGACCCATGCCCCTCTCCTTCTCCGCCACCCGCGAACTCCTCGTCTCGCTCGGGCACCAGCCGAAACGTTTCCTCGGCCAGAATTTCCTCGTCGACGGGAATATCGTCCGCAAGTCCCTCGACCTCGCCGAAGTCCGCCCGAGAGACACCGTCGTCGAGATCGGCCCCGGGCTCGGCACGCTCACCGCCGCGCTCCTTGACGCCGGCGCCGCGGTCTGGGCGGTGGAGAAGGACCGTACGCTCCATTCGCACCTCGAAGCCACGCTCGCGACGCGCCCCGAGTTCGCCGGCCGCTTTCACCTCCTCGAAGGCGACGCCGTGGAGCACCCGCTCGCCGCGCTGCCCGTCGAGCGCGCCGCCGCCGGTTTCAAAATTGTCGCCAATCTCCCCTACGCCATCGCCACCCCGTGGCTCGACGGCGTGTTGTCCGGTCCGCTCCCGACGCGCATGGTGCTGATGTTGCAGCAGGAGGCGGCCCAGCGCTACGCCGCCCAGCCCGGCACGAAATCATTTGGGGCCATCTCGGTTTTCCTCCAGGCCGCCTTTGATAATGCCCCCGGTCACAAAGTCGGTCCCGGCTGCTTTCACCCGCGCCCCGACGTCGATTCCTACCTCATCAACTTGGTGCGCCGGCCCGAGCCGTATGTGTTCGGTCCGGCCGTAAAGGCCATTGTCCGCGCCTGTTTCCAGCAGCGCCGCAAGCAAATTGGCGCCCTCCTCCGCACCCATGCGCCCGCGCACGCCGCCGATGCCCGGGAACTTCTGCACGCCGCCGGGCTCTCAGAGCAGGCGCGGCCCGAAGCGCTTCCGGTCTCGTGGTGGATGCGGTTCGCCGCCCTGCCAGCCTTGGCTTGAAAGCTGTCCGGACCCCGTTCTACTTATCAAACCCACATGTTCCGACTTACGCTTTCCCTCGCCCTCGCCACCCTCGGTCTCGTCGCGCGCGCTCAAAATCCGCAACCCGCCGCCCTCGCCGGTAAAATCGAAGGCAAAACCTACGTCTCCCCGACCGGCGTGTTCAAGGTCACGATCCCCGTGCTCCCCGAATTGGGCGGCGAAATCACCGACACGCCTAACGTCGTGACCTTCCAGGACGCCTTCAACGTCCACATCAGCATCGCCGCCTTCGCGCAGGATGCCACCCAGCGCTGGGAAAACTCCACCCGTGGCCCGAAGGATTATCTCGTTTATTTCTTCAGCAACTTCGTGCTCTCCGATTTCAAGCAGGCCTTCGAAGGCGTGCAGATTGAAAGCGCGAAGTTCATCCCTGCCACCCTCGACGGCTCGCTCATCACCTTCATTCTCATCCCCGGCGGCACGATGTTCACCGACAAAGTTCCGCAGCTGGCCACCGGCGACCGCATCCCGATCGCGAAACGCGGCAATCTGCTCTTCGTGAAGAACGGCCACATCTTCGTCATCAGCATCGAACTCGCCGAACGGGTCATCGAGGGCCGCACCTACACCAAGACGACCGCCGAAGAAGACGATCTTCTCCGCCAGCGCTTGAACGACGTCGTGGCCAAAATCCAGTTCGCGAAACTCCCGACCCCCGAAGCCAAGAAATAGTCGGACGGGGCCCGTGATGAGCGTGGCCCGGGCTTTACCCGCGTGGCCCGGCTTTACCAACCCGTGATCAGCATGGCCCGGGTTTCCCGGTCCGAGGAAGCATTTCAGGCTCGTGCCGCGTTCAGTTTCCCCGGTTGGGCCGTGCGCTCCGCGCGCGGCTCAGCGAGTCACGCCGCAACCTGCGCTCCGCGGTGGCACAATCTTTTCAGTCCGTGACGATCGTTGCCATCGTGGCCCCGGCTTTCCAGCCCGTGATCGGCGTGGCCCCGGCTTTCCAGCCCGAGAACCGAACGGGCATCCTGTCCGCTCGTCGCCGAAATCATGGGCGGGGACGCCCATGCCACCTCGCACCCATCCTTCACTTCCCGGCACACGCAGCCCGTGATCATCCCCTGCCCTTGCGCCCGCCCCGCCAACGGCGCAACGTCCCCGCGCATGTCTCCGACCCGTTTCCTCACCTTCCTCATCATCGGCGGACTCGCGGGCTGGCTCACCGGTCTCGTCCTGAAAGGCCGGGGTTTCGGCCTGGCGGGTAACGTCATCGTCGGGATCATCGGGGCGTTTCTCGCCAGCTTTGCCCTCGGCCTCCTCGGGATCTCCGCTCACAGCGTCACCGGCCAGTTCATTTTTGCCGTCCTGGGTTCGGTCGTCTTCGTGGGGGTCCTGCGCTTCATCCGCCGCTGAACGCGGTCTCCCGCCCCCGCCTGTCCCTCTGGGGCCGCCGCGCCGCCACCACCGCCGCCCTCGCGACCCTCGCTCTGCTGCTGGCCGGCTGCGTCGACCTGCGCCTCCTCGCCTTTCCGCGCCAGCTCGCCGACCTCGCCCGGCACTTCGCACTCCGGACCGATGACGGCCTGCGCCTTGGCTGACTCCCGCCGGTGCGGTGGCCCGCCGATTTCCGCTGGCTCGGACTCACGCCCGAAACCGGGACAACGTGATTCGGATTTGCGGGTATTGGCGCCGGGGCGCGGGAAAACTCACGCACTGAAATTTAACCGCACGGTGAACCGCCTCGTTTTCGGTGGCGTTTTGGCCTTTTGGCGGACCCGCCAAACGAGAACGGAGTTCAGAGGAGTCAAATCGACTCTTCGGCTGCGTACTTTCGTGCCCGTGTCGCCAAAAAAAACCTTCACCAAAAGATTCTTGATCCGGGAAAGATGGCGGAGGAGACGCGATTTCAACGCGAACCAAAGTGGCGCTAATAAGTAATTTTCAGAGGAGAATTCCGTGAAAATTGCCGCGGTTTTGCCGCCTCCGCTGCAATGCTCGGCGAAAAGACACGGGCATTTCATGGTCTGGTTGAGCATGGACTCGCGCCATTTCGGCCACTGACCTGAAGATGGGTGGAAAACTGATTCGCGAGCGAGTGATTGGCTCGTGGGCTCATGAATTCAGAATCTGAAGCACCAACTAACCGCGCGATCAAGTGCAGCAGCACTCGACTCAAACCAGCCGAAAAAATCGGCACGGATTCAGGGACCTCGCCTCTCCTGTCGCCTGCCAGCGCATCCTCATTCCGTCTGGTGAAAAACTGGAATGGGTCATGACGCGTCGCGGCGGTGGTAGCTGAGCATCCCGCCGAGATGCTGGCTGCGCCAGAAATTGCCACTTGCGGCACAAAGCAGCCCGTTCGACCTTTTCACAGCTTTCCTTCTCGAGCACATGTCGCCGGTGCGGCCCTCAGGGCGGTAGGAGCTCGGAGGATTTTTGCGGACGCTCACGCCGCTTCTTCACGAATTCCTCCCAGCGGCGGTCCATTTCCTTGAGCATGGCGGGATCCTCGAACTTTCCGTCATCCCTCTTCTCCGTGATCCAGTTATCCAAGACGGCTCGCAGGCTGCCCAAGGTGGCCTGGTGCTCGGTCAGACCGGCGAGGTTGGTAAGTTCATGAGGATCATTGGCGAGATCGTAGAGCTCCTCTTTGGGCTTGGTTTGATAATAGGCCGCTTGCACGGGCGGCAGCTTGCCTTCGCGAAAAAGGGCCAAACCCGCGTTCACCGCCGCCACATTTTTGTGCCCCACCTCGTAGCAGGATTTCTCCGGCAGAAAATTACGGATGTATTTATACCGCGTTCCACAAACGCTCCGGACGCGGTCGACGTTTTCTTCCAGCCGGTCGCGCAGGCCGAACAGATACTGGGGCTCGGGCTGCTTGTTCGGGCCAAAGAAAATGCGTCCCTCCATGTAGCCGGGAACCTTGCCGCCCGCCAGGCTGATAAATGTCGGCGCGATATCCAACGCGGAGACCAATTCATCGCTGACTGTGCCCGGGCGAAAACCGGGGTTGAAGCGCGCTGGAACCCGGACAATCAGCGGCATCAATAGACCTCGCTCGGAGAGAAAGCCCTTGCCGCGAAAAAGCGGGGGGCCGTTGTCGCCCATCACGACGATGACCGTGTCTTCATATAAGCCCTTGGCCTTGAGATCGGCGATCAGGGCACCGACTTTCATGTCGAGCCGGTTGATGTTTTCCAGATAGGCCCCCTGTTCCTCCCGCGCAGCCGGAGTCTCCGGGATGTAGGGTTGAAGACTTGCCTTCGCCCGATCCACGGGGTGCTCCGGACACGGTTCGAATGGGAGTTGCTTCCCGTTCACCACCAGGTTCACCCGATGCACGTCGTAGAATTGGAACTGACCGAAAAAGGGCTTTCGCGCGGTCAACGCCTCCCAGTCCTTGATGTCGTAGGGTGCTCTCGCCGGGTCCTTGAAGCCCCAATCGGTTTTCTGATGACCGGGGAATCCGATCGCGTAACCGGCCTCCCGCAGATCGCGCGTGAAAACGTCCACGCCCTCCGGCAGGGGTTGTTTTTCCAACGGTGGGCGAATGCGCATGTTTTTGGAAAACACCTGATGCGGGTAGAGCCCGGTCATGAAACTCGATCGGCTGGGGCTGCAGATCGCTGCCGTGGTGTAGGCCCGGCGGTAAAGCGCCCCTTCGGCTGCTAGCCGATCCAGATGGGGGGTGTGCACTCCCGCGGTGCCGTAGCACCCCAGATCGAGACCCATATCCTCCGCAACTATCCAAAGGATATTCGGTCTTTCCGTTCCCTGCGCCGCACCCCAACTGGCAAGGCCGCAGGCTAGGACAACTCCGGCAAGCAACCGGAGGAGTTTTTTTCCGTTCATATCGGTGATCATGGAATTCGTTGGAGTCCCTTGCCGCCGTTGCGTCGCAGGGGCAGCGAGGCCGACTAGCGGCGCACCGCGTCGATCAATGTCTGGGCGGTGAGGCGTTGGATTTCTTCTTTGCCGGGATCGATGGTGTCACCCGCTTCCCGCCAATTGTGGCCGGCATTGCGCACCACGCGCAGTCTGAACGGCGCGCCGACTTCAGCCGCTCGCTTCTCCAGGATCTTGGCTTGGCGCAGCAGCACGCTGGTGTCGCTGTCGCCTTGCAGGCTCAGGATCGGCGGTGAAGTGGGCTTCAGGTGCGTTACCGGGCTGAGTAATGTCACGACCGGGTCGTCCACGCGCGTGGCGCCAAACCGTGCGATCAGGTTGGTCAATCGCCGCTCGTCACTCCACCCCGCCGCGCTGGTGAAATCCGAGGCCGCATACCAAACCACCAGGCCGCTCACGCGAGCTGGCTTCGGATCGCCCGCGGACAGAAACAACGCGGGATCGGCCAACGCCACCATCAGGCCCAGATGACCGCCGGCACTGTCGCCCAATACGGCGATTCGGTCGGTGCGAAGCAAACCTTGCGGGTTTTTTGCGGTGAGAAAAGCCACCGCCGCGAAACAATCGCGGGTGCAGTCGCGCACGGTAGTGCCGTCGACCGCGAAGCGGTATTCCACCGCGGCCACGGCCACGCCGTTGACGAGGAGCTGCTCCAACACGGGGAGGAACAGCGGTGAGCGGATACCCAGCCGGGTCCCATAGGTCCAACCGCCGCCATGAAAATACACGACCAAGGGAGAGGGTTTTTCCGTCTTTGGCAGGTAAAGATCGAAGCGGCAGTGCTCCGGGTGGGCCGAGTCGTAGACTTGGTCCATGAGAATGCGCTGGGCCGACGGCACCTCCACCTTGCGCAGCCGCTCCATAGTGGCTTGAAGCGCGGCGGCATCGGCCGCAGCCGCAGCGACGCTTGAAAGCAGCCAAAGCGAGAGCACGGCCACGGGCTTGTGGGCGAATGAGCAGATCATGGGAGTGATACAGTTTGAGAAACGGTGAGAAAATCAGCGCCAGTCGATCCGGGCGCGTTTGGTCACGAGGTCGACCGTGACGGAAGCATGGGCGAACTCCCGCGTGGCGGTGAGGCCGCTCCACGTGGCGTCGCCCTTCGGCGGGCCGAGCGGGCGGTCGAGCTCAGGATAGGACTCGAGCATGCCGTGGCGATCCGTGTAGCCCCACGAGTAGCATAAATGGGAACCCGGTTGCGCCGCGACGAGGAAGCAGGCCAGCGGAAAGGTGATCCGGTCGCAGGCGAGTTTCAGTAGATCATCGTAAGGACGCTGCATCATCTCGCGCTCCGTGAAGTTGAAGCCGGGCCAGCCCTTGATGACGACGAACTTCCCCTTGGCCGCGGCGATCGCGATCGAATCAAGGTCGGCCTTGATCGCTTCGGGCGCCTCGGTCTTGAACGAGCCGAAGTGCTCGATCATCACGCCGTCAATGCCCTCCCAGTCGAGTATCTCGCGAAAATCCGTCGTGCGGATGCCGTTGGCGAGCACGACGCGGTCCGGGCCGAGCTTGCGCTTGGTGAGCGCCATCATCTCGCGCAGGCCGGCGACGATCGCGCGGGCCTTTTCGTCACCGACTTGCTTGGCGAGCGCGGGAGTCAAGGCCTGCGGCAGTGCGTCGACAAACACGCCGCCGAGCGGAGCGGAGCGATTGGCCTGCGCCACCACCTCAGACCACCACTCGCGAAAGTCCGCGTTGGAGGGATCGGGCCGCGGGGTATTGCCCGCGCCGGTGACGACTTCGCCGGCCGCGGTGCGCAAAGTCCATTCGGGACGGTAGGTCTTGAACGCGTCGTAGCCCGACCAGTTGATAAAGGCGTTGAAATAAAAGAGCACCTTCGCGGCGGGATTGCGCTGCACGATCCTTCGTGCGGAGTCGGCGATACCGGCTTCGGTGCTGCCGTGGGGATTTACGCCGTGCCCCTTTTCGAGGGCGATCAGGTTGCTGTGGCTCGCGACGAAATCGACTTCGGCGTCGGTGAGGTCAGCGCTGCGCTTGCCGAAGTGGAGATTGAGCGGCACGCGGTCCCAGGTGAAGTTCGTTAGCTTGACCGCGGCGACTAAGGTCGGCCCGGTTTGCGCCACGGAAGGGACCGCCAATGAAAGGACAGCGATGGAAAGTAAATGAGTAGGGATTTTCATGCAGTTCGTTTTTCTTCGCTTGGAATTCGCGCTGACCGTCAATTTGGCGCTACGCAACGGGACGAACCCGTTAGTGCGGGATGCGGCGAAAGCCTCGGGCACGACGTGCTGGCCCCGTGCGACGCTAAGCGGGATGTAGGCGACGAACGGCGCTTTTGCCGCGAGCGTGGCATCGATCCAGTTGTGCTCTTATGCGACAAACCCGGCCGCAGCGTTCGCGCAGCGAGGCGAGTCCGTTTCAAATTCCCGCAAGCCAGCGGGAATTTCCGAGTGGTCGCGCTCATTGCCATTTGATCGAACCCGTTTGCTTCTCGATATCGAGGCGGACCGAGGCGTGGGCGAATTCGCGCGTGTAGGTGTAGCCGGACCGAACCGCCGGCCCCTTGGGCGCACCCAACGGGCGATCATACTCGGCGGCCCGCGTCAGCCAGAGCTTGCTCTGTTTCGCATCATAACCGTCTTTCAGATCGAAATAGCTGAACCGTTCGGCGCAGATAAGAAACATCGCCAACATGTAGGTAGACCGGTCGCCGGTTCTTCCTGACGGTTGAGCTTCCGCCTCGGACCGAGATGCTTCATCCGCGTCCTGTAGGTTTCCTCCCAATCCACAGGTAAACGCGATGATCGAGCCTTGCTGCGCAGCGGTCTGAATCGCCGCGATGCCCTTGGCCACGTAATCCTTCTTCGACATACCCACCTCCCCCTCGAATCCCTCGATGTAGGAACCATCAAACGCCCGCAAGGCCCCCAGCCCCGAATCGGGAAAACGGGCTCTCAGCACATTCGCGACCATGAGCTTTTTGGGACCGAGCTGCTGTCGCGCTGCCGCCATCAAGGTCTCATACCCGGCCAACTCGGCGGCTTTTTTCTCTGCACCGATCTCATTGCGGAGAAAAGCCGGCTCCAGAATTTTCACCACCCCATCCAGGAAGAGTCCGTCGATCGCGGGATCGTCGCAGACTTGTTTGGCGTTGGAGAGCCACCAGTCGCGCACGGTCTTACTCGTCAGGTCATAGGCTTGAACCCTGTTCCGCACGAGTTTGGCGCTGCCGGTTTTGCCTTTGAGAAACGCGTCCGGAATCTCCGCCAGCGCCGTGTTGGCCGCGTAGCCACTGTAGTGCACGATCACATTTCGATAGTATAATATTTTCGTCGCGGGGTTGATCGCCTTGACCGCGCGCGCCGCTTTCAGCGTTCCGGCTTCGGTCGAACCGGAATCCTTGTTCCCGGTGCTTTTCTCGAAGGTCACCAACGGAAAAGTGGCGAGATAGCTGATCTCTTCATCGGTGAAGGCCGTGTCCTTGCGAATATGCATGTAACGCGGCACGCGGTCCCACGAGAAAGCTGGGAAGTGCTCCTGGCTCGATTTTAGGTAGGGCCGCTCGGCCCCCAAAAGGCTGGTCAGGGCCGTAAGCAGCGCAGTGGCGAGGTAACTAAGGATTCGTCTCATGGAGGTGCGGAAATAGCCGTCTGACGGCGGAGAGAATGAGAATGAATGAGGCGGCGAGGAGGAAGGCGCGGGCTGAATCGCTCACGGGAGTTTGGTGACGACGGCGTAATAGGCGCCGACCTCGTGTCCGTCAGCGGTGCGGAAAACCGGCGCGAGCTGGTGAGAGCCGGCGGTGAGCGTGGTCGTGAAGGTGACTGAAGTGTCGGTGGCGTGCACGGGGGCGGAGGCAATGTCGCGGCCGCCGAGACGCAGCGTCGCCGTGGTGGCGGGGATCGCAAGGCCGGGGCGGCCACGGAACGCGACTTCGGCACCTGGGACGTTGGCGCCGGCCGGGAGCGCGGCGGTGATAGGATGATTCGCTTCGACGGGCCACCGACGCACGCTGATCTCGTAGCGACCGGCGGTGACGACTTTCACCGCCCAGTGACCGGCGTGGCGGGATTTTTCCGGCGATGGGGCGGCTTTGTTGGATTTGGCGTTCTTGCCTTTGCCGGCGTTGGCCTGCGCGGGAGCGAAGCCGTCGGCGACACGGATGTGCTGCTGGTTCCACGGCGGAAGCTCTTCTTGAATCCAATCGTGGCCGGTAAGGCTGACAACGGGATGGTCACGATGGCCGAGATAAATTTCCGTGGTCTGCGCGAAGGTCGGCTCGAGTTCCGCCCACCACGCTTCGTAGAATGCGCTCATCTTGGCGGCGCGCGCGGGCTGTTCCGCGATGACGTTACGTTCCTGGCCGGGGTCTGCTTTGATGTCGTAGAGCTCCTTGCCGTTGATGAGGCGCCACGAGCCGGACATGACGGCGGTCTGCTTCCATTTGATGGGATCGCGGACGCGCTGGGAATCGGTCACGAGCATGCGTTCGTGCGGCCAACCGGAGGTGTTCGCGGCCGGGTCGAGCAGCGGGCGAATCGAGCGACCGTCGAACTTGAGCCCGGCGGGAGTCGGCGCGCCCGTGATGTCGAGGAGCGTGGGGACGATGTCGACGGCGTGGCAAAGCGTGTCGCTGACATGTGGCTTCGTCCAACCGGCGGCGGGCCAGTGGGCGAGGAAGGACACGCGGTGGCCGCCTTCGTATTCGCTGCCCTTCTGGCCGCGCATGCCCGCGTTGAACAGTTTTGCGCCGGATGCGGTGCCGTTGTCGGTGGTGAAGATGAAGAGCGTGTTGTCGGCGATGCCGAGCTCACGCAGGAGGGCGCGGGTGGTGCCGACGTTGTCGTCGATGTTGGTGATCATGCCGAAGAACGCGGCGAGGTCAGCAGATTGGCCGGCGTAGAGATCGAGATACTTCTGCGGGGCGTGGAGCGGAGTGTGCGGGGCGTTGAGCGCAATGTAAGCGAAGAAAGGTTTCTTGGCGGCAGCCTGCTCGCGGATGAAGCGCTGGGCCTCGGCGAAAAACACGTCGGTGCAAAAGCCCTTCGCGGGGACTATTCGGCCGTTGTGAAGATAGCTGCCGTCGAAATAGGCGTTGTCCCAGAGATCGGGGGTCTGCCCCACGCCGCCGCCGCCGTGGCGGTAGACTTCGGTGAAGCCGCGGTCCTCCGGGCGATAGGGGTAGTTGTCGCCGAGATGCCACTTGCCGAACATGCCGGTGGCGTAGCCGTGAGCCTGGAGCAACTGGCCGATCGTAATCTCGTTTTCCCGCAGCATCGAGCGGCCGTTGACCGTGTGCCACACGCCGGTGCGATCCGTCCAGTGGCCGGTGAGCAGTGCCGCGCGCGTCGGCGAACACGTCGGCGCGACGTGGTAGTCCTTCAGTTGCGACGACTCGGTGGAGAGCCGGTCGATGTGCGGCGTCTTGACGACGGGATTACCCGTGAAGCCGAGATCGCCGTAGCCTTGGTCGTCGGTCATGACGTAGACGATGTTGGGCTTTGTCGCGGAGGCGGCGACGGAAGCAGAGAGAGAGAGAAGGAGAGAAAGAGAGAGGGTGAGAAGTGAGCGGAGTTTCATGGGAAATTTAGATTGGGAACGATCAAAGACCGCCCACGGGTTGGAACTTGACCGGCGAGCCCGGGGCGGGCGTGAGTTCGACGCGGAGACCGGTCGCGCCGCGCCGGGAGGAATCAATGCGGAAAGTCAGCGCGGCCCGGCCGCGGCCGAGCGTGATCGGTGCGGCGAAATCGGTGACCTCGCGGCCATCGACCCACAGCCGCAGGCCCGTCGTCGCGTTGAGTTTTAGCAGCACCGCGCCCGCCACCTGCACGAGCACGTGGCCGCGCGCGTCGAAGGGTTTTGGCGGCTCCACGCTAGCGGCGCGCAATTCGCCGCTGACATAGCTGTATTCGGTCGTCCATGAGGGATGCTCGTCGGACGGCGGCAGCGTGGACGTGGCCGCGGCGACGCGCCATTTACGGATGACCGGGCTCTCGTCGTTGGCGTAGGGGCCGGGTCGGCCAAGCAGCGTGATGAACCGGGCGAGATCGAGAAACTCCTGGCGGCTCAGCAATTGGTCCGCGAGGCCGGCGGGCATCAGAGAGTCCAGCGTCTTGGTCTCCCGAATCGACTCGACCGGGATGCGCGACTCTTGGCCGCGGTCCACCGGGTCGCGCAGGACGATCTCGCGTTCGCCCTTGGCGGCGATCACGCCGACTCGCACCGTGCCGTCGCGCAGCGAGATCTGGGTGGTCTCGTAATGCTCCGCGATGGCTTTGCTCGGCTCGAGAATCGAATCGATGATGTAGTTCGTGTCCGTCGCCGACCCCAAGGCGGCCAGATTGGGTCCGAGGGTTGGCCCGGCGGAACCGATCGCATGGCATGCGGTGCAGGCCGACGCCGGACGACGAAAGATCTGTTCACCGCGCACGGGGTCGCCCAGACGGTCGACGTCAGCGGCGAGAGCGGCAAGATTCTCCCGGAGGAGCGTGGCGCTCAGTGAACTCGAGACCGTGCCCAGAAAACGCGCCGCCAACCCGGGCGGCAGCTGGCCCGTCTGCCGGTGATACGCGGAAACGGACGCGGCGACGTTCGGATAGATCGTGCGATCACTGAGTGCTCGCTCCAAAACGGCGGGGCCGCGCTCGCGCAGGAGAAAGGCCGACACGAGGGCCGCTGGATCGGCCGTGCCGGGATCCTCGGCCAGCAGCGTGGCGGCAAGCGTTCCGGCACCGGCGAGGTCGGCGACCGTGAGGCCGCGCACCGCCAGATAGCGGCTCTCGATGTCGCCATTTGCGGCGAGGTCGCGCAATTCCTGCACGGACTCGGGGAGATCTAGCTGCCCCACAGCCAGCGCCGCGGCGGCGCGAACGTGGCCGGGGCGCTGGCCGTCGCGGAGCAGAGCGAAGAGTCGCGGAGCCGCTGCGCGAGCTTTCCACGCCCCGAGCGTTCGCGCAGCGGCGGAGGCGATCGCCGCGTCGGAATTTGCCAATAGGTTTTGCAGCCGAGTGATTCCGGGATCAGGTGTCACGGCTCCGCCGCGCGCGACTTCGTGCAATGCGTCAAGCAACTCGATCGTCGTTTCACGCGGTTTGCCACGGCCCCGCTTCGTCAGCGCGTCCACCACGAGTTGGATTTGAGGCGCACTGCGCTCGGCGATCAGCTTGGCCTTAATTTCGGCCAACTCGCCCGGGCCGGGACTTTCCTTGGCGAGAAAATCGGCGAGGCGCTTTTCGAACCCAACACCGGCTTCGCGCTGGGCGAACTCGCGGTGCTCTGCTTTGGCGAACTCAAGTTTTCCTGCGGCCAGCGCGGGGCGCCAATACGGTCCCAACGCCGCGACGGTCTGGGTGAGCGCGAGAGTGACCGAGGCGTCCTTGGGGAAATCCAGCGCGGCGAGCGCCGCGGCAAACGCCTCCGCTTTCGGCACAAACCCGGCCGACAGCACCGCTTCCATCCGCACGCGGGGGAACTCATCGCCGGCGGCGCGAGCAATCATGGCGACGGGATCCGTGACGTGGGCGTGCCAGTAGCGCAGCGTGCGTGCGCCGGCGGCGCGCGCATGGCCGTCCTTCGCCGTCAGCACGCGTTGAAGAATGGCTTCGTTGGGACGGTCGATGTTTTGATACGCCCACATCGCCTCCACCAAATGATGATCGTAGTGGGGATCGTTGCGATCGAGTTGGCCGACCCAGCGCCTGAGTTCGCCGGCAACGGCTTCCGGTTCGCGTCCGCTCAATTCGAGGCGCGCCTGGTGGCGAGTCCAATCCTCCGGGCTCCGGAGAAAATCCACCAAAGCCGGAATGGGCGCACCGGCGATTTGCGGGCGCGACACGAGCGACCGGCCCTTGGCCGTGATCCGCCAAATCCGCCCGCGGTTATCATCGCGCCGGGGATCGCGGAAATCGTGCTGCGCGTGATTGATGATCGGATTATACCAATCGGCGACGTAGATCGCACCGTCGGGACCGATCTTGACGTCAATGGGCCGGAAATTCGGGTGCTTCGATTTGACGAGCGGCTCGAGGACGTTGGCGCTGAAACCCGCGCCGTCCTCGAGAAATTCGTAGCGGACGACGGTGCGGCTCTTGAAGCGACAGGTCAGCAGTTGCCCGATGATTTCCGGCTGCAGATGGGAGCCGGACGCCAGGTCGCCGCCGCATTGCTTCTCAGTCACCAGCAATTGGGCGAGCTTGATGCGTTCCCCGCTGTTGCCGGTCGACGGCGAGAGGTAGCCGACGCGCGGGTTGTCCACGAGGAACGACTGCCCCCAGCGGTCGAAGACGTGCCCCCAGGGATTGCCCACATTGATCTTGGCGAACACGCGCAACTCACCGCTGCGGGGATGGAATTGGTAAACGCCGCCGTTGAAGTTCCGCACGACGCCATACTGGGTCTCGACTTGGGTGTGCAGAAAAATGCCTTCCTGAAAATAAATCCATCCGTCCGGACCGCGCCGATACGCGTGGATCGAATGGTGGCTGTCCTCGATGCCAAAACCGGTCAGCGCGACTTCCTTCACGTCGGCCACGTCGTCGCCATCGGTGTCCTTGAAGAAAAAAAGGTTGGGTGACTGTGCGACGTAGCAGCCGCCGTTGGCGAGTTCGAGGCCCGTCGGAATATAGAGTCCGTCGGCGAAGACCGTCGATTTGTCGGCCCGGCCGTCGCCGTCGGTGTCTTCGAGAATGATGATCTTGTCGTTGGCGACCGCGCCCGGCTTCAGCTGCGGATAGGCCCACGAGCACGTGACCCACAGGCGGCCGCGGGAGTCCCACGCCATGTGGGTGGGATTCGCCAGCATGGGTTCCGCCGCGAAGAGATTCACTTCGTAGCCTGGCAATAGTTCCAGATTCGCGCGCTCCACCTCGGGATCATGATTCGTCATCAGGGCCAGATCGGCGTCCTGGAGGTTGGCGATTTTTATGGGCGGCTCTGTCTGAGCCAGAGCGGCGGCAGCCGTCGAAACGAGCAACGCGAAGGCGGAAAACAGGTGTTTCATGTGCGGGCGCGTTATCGCAGGACAGACGTCAGCCGCCACTCGTGCGTGAGGGGTGAAACGCTGGGACGCAGGGCGTTGTCCTTTTGGTCCGCCAGGCGTTTGAACTCGATGATCTCGCCCGGCAGCGCCCGACCGCTCGGCGAGGACTTTCGTTCGCCGACGATGTGGACCTGGTTGAGTGCCTTCCAACTGTAGACCCATTGCTGGTTCTTGTCGTTGACGGCCTGGCGCAGGGCTTCGGCGTTCCGGTGCTGCGGTGACGAATCGATGGCGATCCCTTTGGCCCAACGGTCGTGGTCAGCCGTGATCACCGGTTCTCCGTCGATGATCAGGCGATACTCGCCGGGTGCGAGGTTCGCCACGACGAGGGTGTCCCGCAGTGGTTGGAGCGCCGCGTGTGGCTGGCCCTTGATGGGTGGAGCGAGCGTGGGCGGGCGATTCTCCTTTACGGTAAAGCGCACCCCGCCGCCGACAGATTCGACCTGCGTGATCGTGACGCCTTCGCCCTGCGCGTCGCGGGTGCGGGCATCGAGGCGCAGGGCCCAGGCGCGATGGCCGCGAGTCATTTCGTCGGCGAGGAGACGGCTCACTGCCCAATAGCCGTAGGCGTTAAGATGAATGCCGTTGGTGGTCAGTTTCGGGGCCGTCGAGTCCGCCATGAGCTGAAGCGTTGGATTGAAAAGATTCACGAAGCCCAGTTCCTGCCGAGAGGCCACCTGCTCCATCGCCGCGGTGTAGTCGGCCAACTCGCGGTTGCGGCGTTCACGCTCCGGCGTCAACGCGCCAAGATTTTCGTAGGCGATCGGCGAGACGAGCACGAGCCGGACTTCCGCTTTGTCGTTGTATTTCCGACCGCGGTGGGAAGCCACGAAGGTTTCGAGCGCCGTGCGAAACGCCGGGAGCCCGTCCGTGCCGGCAAACGATTCGCCCATGCCGAAGCAGGCGATGATCAGGTCGGTTTGATGGTCGATGAGTGCCGCCTCTTCGGCCGGAAAATTCGTCGGCCGGTCGCGGGCGGACAACATGTCGCCGCCCCAGCCCAGATTGCGGACCGACACGCGCTTTTCTGCGGAGCGCTGCAAAAGGTGCGTCTCAAGGTAGCCGTTTACCCGCAGCTGGTCGGCAAAGGTGTTGCCCACGATGGCGACGTGATCACCGGGGCGGATGGCCGGTTCGGCGGCGGTGGCGAGGCCGACGACGGCGAGCACGAGCGAGAAAGTGAACGAGCAACGGCGGATCATCACTTGTCGGTGCGTTTGAGGGTCCACGTCGAAATTTTCACATTGGCTCCCGGCACGGGTTTACCCACGGCCCAGCAAACGCTGTTCACGAGCATGCGGGTGAAGCTCTCCTCGGCGAAATCGCCCGGATCGCCGAGCGAGGTGCCGAAGACCTTGCCGCCCCATTCGTTTTGCCACGCCCACGCGACGATGTCGGCTTCCGACTCGTTGACCTGAATCGGGCCGAAGGGTTTTTCGATCAAACGAAACGGGCCCTTGCCCGTGCCCATGAGCAGCGGCACGCAGCCGCCTTCGAGACGCGTCAGATACAGCGTGCCGGGCGAGACCCACTGTGTCTTGGTGACGTGACTCATGATCGGGTGCGTCTGGTATTTCGCGATCACGCTGACCTCGGTCGTGCCCGTTTGGTGCACGATGTAGGGCGTGCCCAGCGCGCGCCGGCCGAAGTCGTCGTTCCAATTGTAGCGCGGGTGGTTCTTGGGATAGCGAAAAGCGTGCGACGCGGTGCGAAGGCCGATGACCGGTTTGCCGGCTTTCAGGTAATCTTCGATCGGCTGCCACTCGCGGTCCGGCAATTGCAGGAAGCGCGGGAAAAAGATCGCGACGTCTGCGTCCGCCAGCGCCCCGATGCCCGGCAGCACGTTTTCCGTCTTCTTCTCGGGATCGCCCTCGCCCTTGATCACGGTGGTGCGAAAACCAAAACGCTCCAGCTCCTGCGCGAAGAGGGGCAGCGTGAGTTCAGGCGAGTAGTGCAACGTGCCAGCGATGAGCACGACGTGGGGTTTCGGTGCGGCGAACGAGGCGGCTGGGAGGAGGAGAAGGAGGGAAAGGAAACGGGAGAGAAGGAATCGATTCATGGCGGGGAGCGCTCCCGGCGGTGGCGCGGTTTATTTCTTTTTCTTGCCGGCTTTCGGCACGCCAAACGTAAGGGCCCCCTTGGGGTCCATCCTCGCGAGGGCTTCGGGCGTCGGGCTTCCGCCGAACTGGCGGTAGTAAATTTCCTGGAAGGGATTAATCGCGGGCCCCATCGCTTTCTCGTTCACCATCAGCGGCAGGCACTCGGACCACCATTGGTCAAACGCGGCGCTGAGTTCCTTCACCACCTCGGGGTGCTGGGCGATGACGTTGTTTTTTTGGCCGTAGTCGACGCTGAGATCGAAGAGTTCCCAACTTGGCGTGCGGCCGCCGTTCTCGCTGACGAGTGCCCAGCGGGTGTTGCGCACGGAGGCGACTTTGAACTTTGCCTCGTTGGGATCGCTGAGCTTCGGCCAGCGGCCTTGGTGGGTGAATTGGTAGCGGTCGGGCAATTGCGCGGCCGGATCTTGGAGGACGGACACGAGGCTGCGGCCTTCGATCTGGGATTGGGCGACGGCGGCCGGCACTTTGGCGCCGGCGATCGCGGCGATCGTGGGGAAAAAATCGATGTGGGCGGCGAGCACGCCACAGTCGGCGGGTTGGAGTGTGCCGGGCCAGCGCCAGAACGAACTCGCGCGCGTGCCGCCGAGCCACGCCGCGCCCTTTTGCCCGCGCATGCCGGCGTTGAACACCTTCACGCCGGCGGTGCCGCCGTTGTCATTCATGAAGATGACGAGGGTGTTTTGGGCGATGCCCCACTCGTCGAGTTTGGCGAGGAGCCGACCGATGTTTTGATCGATATTGTGGATCATGCCGAAGAAGTTTTCGGTCGCGGGCTCGAGGCCCTTGCCTTCGTAGAGGGCCCGATCCTCAGGGCGCGCGATGTAGGGACCGTGGGGAGTGTTGGACGGGATGTAGGCGAAGAAGGGTTTTTTTGTGTGGCGCTGGGTGTCGATCCATTGCGTGGCCTGCGCATAGAAGAGGTCGGTGCAGTAGCCCGAAGTTTTCTCGAACTTCCCGTTGTGGAGCAGGGTGGGATTGAAATACGTGTTGCCGGGTGCATCGCCGCAGGAGCCGGGATAAATCTGGCCGATGCCGCCGCCACCGTGGATGTAGACCTCGTCAAAGCCGCGGCGGTTGGGTTGATACTCCGCTTCGTCGCCGAGATGCCATTTGCCGAAAATCCCCGTGGTGTAACCGGCTGACTGCAGCACCTGCGGCAGCGTGGTGGCGGCGAGCGTCATGCGCTCTCGCTCGAGAATCGTGTGGGTGATGCCATTTTTGAATTCATGGCGGCCGGTGAAGAGAGCGCTGCGCGTCGGCGCGCACGTGGGGCTGACGTGGAAATCCGTGAAGCGCACGCCCTCGGCGCGGAGGCGATCCATGGAGGGCGTTTTCAGAATCGGATTTCCGTGGGCGGAGATGTCGCCGTAGCCCTGATCATCCGTGAGTATGAAAAGAATATTGGGCTGGGCGCCCGCAATGGGTTTCGCGGGAGCGGCGGCGGCTGTGGCGGAGACAAAGAGCAGCAGGGACAGCGCGACGGAGAGAACGGAGCGAATGGGATTCATGGGGAGCAGAGGCGAAGTTTTGTGGTCCGGGGGCGGCGGCTTAGAACGTGCCCTTGAGGCCAAAGGTCCAGAGCGAGCCGAAGTCGAGGCGCGAGCGGAACTGGGCGTGCGCGGGGGTGCTGGGTCCGGAGATTTCGGTGTCCTCGGTCGCGTCGTTGATGTTCCGCAGATTGGTGAAAAGTGCGATGCGCCGTGTGAGCGAATACTCGCCGGAAATATCGATGTAGAGTCGCTTCGAGCCCCAGTTGTAAGTGCCGGGTTCGATGCTCGCGCCGCTGGCCACGATGGCGCGCCGCTGACGGCCGCGATAGTTCCAATTGATACGGAAATTGTATTTTGGCCGGGTGAGACTCACGCCCCAACTGCCGCTGCGCGGGATGTAGCCGGCAAAGTTGGCCGTCGCGGTCGCGTCGCCGGTCACACGCTGCGCGCTGGCGTTGGCGAAGACCTGCACACCGCGCGCCCACGAGGGTAGCATGGTCAACGCCTGCTTGTAGCTGAAATCGAAGCCGGTCAGGCGCACGTTGCCTCTGAGGTTCTCCTGCGTGGTGACGTCGAACTTGTCGTAGAGCGCGGGATCGAGGCCGTAGAGTGCGAGGAATTCGGGCGTGGCGTTGAAGACGGTGCCGCCGAAGAAATTCTTGATGTCGCGGCGGAATCCGCCGACGGAAATCTGGCCCACGCCGGCGAAGTAATACTCGAGGCGCGCGTTCGTCGTCTCCGCGCTCCACGCCTTGATCCCGGCGTTGTTGACGACGATGCGGTTGGCGGGATTCGACGCATCGCTGTCGGGATCGGGGAGCGTGATGCCGCCGGCGTATTGGTTCAGGTCGGGCCGGCCGACGGACGAGTAGCGCGCAGCGCGGACGATGAGATTTTCCCGGACGTTGTAGGAGGCGTTAAGACTGGGGAAGAGCCGGAGGTATTCTTTTTCGACGTGGGTGCCGCGTTGCAGAAACGTGAGCTGTGAAACGGCGAGGGCGTTCGTCGTGGGGAAAAGGAGTAGCGGTGTGCCGTTGGCGGCGCGGAGCACCCGGCCGGCGGAATCGCGTTGGTAGTTTCGTGTGAGATCGGTGAACGGGCCTTCGGCGTTGATGTTGGTCTGCTCGGCGCGCAGGCCGCCGACTAGCTTGAGCCGACGCTCGAACAGCGCGACGTCGCCGCGCAGAAATGCGGACGAGACGGCCTCCTCTGTGTGTTTGGAGTTGGTGACGCCGGCGCGGTAGCGGGCGTTTTCGTCGGTGGCGAAGTGCGCGGGGTTGGCGCGATAGTATTCGAGGAGCCGCGTGTTACCGACCCATTGGATTTGCGGGAAGCCGTAGCTGTGCGAGCGCTCCGATAATTCGGGTGCCCAGAACGCCGCCGCCTGATCGTCGCCGGTGACGGGACTGGTGCTGGCGCGGCCGTCGCGGCCGACAAAGGTGTAGGTGTAGTTGTTGTCGGCGCGGAGATCGCGCACGCCCTCACGGCGGTCGAGGCCGGCCTTGAGCGTGACGGGCACGCGCCACAAGAAATCGCGCCGCACGTTGGCGAAGGCGGTGCGCTGCTGGTCGTTGTTCTCGGGCTGGCCGCTGCCGGCGTTCTGCACGGCATAGTTGGAGAGGCTGTAGGGATCGAGCGGCGCGCCGGTTGCGCCATCGGCCACGGTGATACGGTTCGGGCGCAGATAAAAAATGTCGTCGAAGGCGATCGTCACCCCGGTGCGGCGCGAACTGGTGTTGGCGAAGTAGCCGCGTGCGAGGTCGCCGCCGTTGTAGCGGGCGCGGGAGTAGCCGACGCCGCCTTCGGCCTTCCACATCGGCCCCTCGTGCCGCCAGCGGAGCGTGGGCATATAGGTTTCGTTTTTGCGGTAGCCGCCGGCGTTACCGCTCACGAGGTCGCCCACGGCCGCGTTGCCGCGGGTCGAGAAGGGCGTGAAGTTTCCGGCGGCCACGCCGCCGACGTTGAAGGTGAGCGTCTGGCTGAGAAAATCCTCCTCGAAGCGCGAGGCTTGAACCGAAGCCGAGATCGTGTCGTAGCGCGTGAGCTTGAAATCGAGCGTGGCGGCGAGGGAATGACGCGTGGTTTCCTTGAGTCCGCCGCGCACGGCGAACGTGGATAAGTAGGGCTGGTCAGGCGTCGTGTGCGGAAACGTGGTGCCATTGGTCGCGGTGCCGGCGCCGCGCCACGTGTTAGTAGCTGAATCCTGCCCGGCGAACTGGCTGGTGCGACCGCCCGACAGCGTGAAGCCGAAGCGCTTGTTTACCGGCACGACCCACGAGAAGTCGAAGCCCGGGGGAGCCTTGCTGCGTCGATCTTCGCGCGGGCCGGGCGTGGCGTGGAGTTCCTTGCGATGGTCGCGCATCATCACGTAGGCGCTGCCGTTGAAGACGGGCCGGGAGCGCTCAAAGGCGCTGCGTGGAACCATGTTCACCGAGCCGGCGAGCGCGGCGCCGGAGGTGTCTGGCGTCGGAGAGAAGGATACCTCGACGCGCGAGATGCCGTTGATCGAAACCATGTCCACGGCGGAGGCGCGGGAAATGCCGCTGATGGCCGTGGCGAGCGAGAAACCATCGAGCGTCACGGGCACATTGTCGGCGGGCGCGCCGTTGATCGAAATCTCGCGGGCGTTGCCGCCGGCGTATTCCATTGTGACGCCGGGCAGGAATTTCAGAAACTCGCCCACATGCCCCTCTGCGACCGTGCCAAATTCGTCGGTGGCGACCACGGTTTTCAGGTTGGACGCGAAGCGCTGCTCGTTGATTGCGATGGCGGAGGCTTCCATTTCCTTCGAGGTGGCGACGACGAATTGATCGAGTTTCACGACGTCGGTCTTCGCACCGCCGGGACCGGCCGCATTCATCGCGACGTCGAGCGGCGCGGTCTGCGTCGCGGGCACATTGACGACGGCGGTGTGCGGCGCCAGACCAGTGTAGAACAGCTTCACCTGTCTCGTGCCGGCCGGCACGCCATCGAGGCGAAAGGCGCCGCTGGCATCGGTGAAGGTCTCGAGCGACGTGCCTTCGACGGTGACGCGGACGCGCTCCAGAAACGTGTCGCCCGCCGCATTCATGACGCGGCCGGCGATTGCGCCGGTGGCAGCGCTGGAGCTAGTTTGCGCAGGGGACAGCGTGAAGCTTGCGAGGAATACGGCAGCGTGAAGAAAGACGGCGGCGGCGAGGGTTCTCATGAAGTGGGAACGGACGAACTTGGACAGTGCTGGAGGTGGGGAAACGCGCCGGGGTTGAGCACACTCGACTGGGGTAGCCGGCCGAATGACGAAGAGCAGGGGACGAGATTTGTTGTTCGATAGTTTTATGTGGAAAACGAGAGCAATCGCACCCTGCGTTTACAGGGGGCGATTGCGCACAGGTGGACTTGCTCCGTCCGCCTTGTTTGACCTGAGTCCTCCTGCGCCCGCTTACATCTCTCCGACGGCGCGGCCCCCCCACCCAAATTCCCATGGCTTCCTCTGCCCTTACCTGCGCCCGCCTAGGGTGCCTCATTACATTCGCGGTTGCGCTAGCGCCAGCACTCACCGCGCAAACGACTTCGCCGTCCGCCGGGCCGGCCACGTCCACCGCTTCCGTCGCGAAGGAAGAGGTCGTCATCCTGTCGCCCTTCGAGGTCAACTCCGACGACGACAAGGGCTACGCCGCCTCCTCAGCCCTCGCCGGCACCCGCACCAACGAGAAACTCGCCAATCTTCCCAACTCCATCTCCGTCTTCACCGCCGATCTCATGAGCGATCTCGCGCTCAATGATTTCTTCGGCGCCGTCGAGTTCGCCGCCGGCGCGGAAAATATCTTCAACGACACCGGCACCGTCGGCGCACCCGTCGGCTCGCGCTCCGGCAACCAAATCAGTTTCCGCGGCATTCCCTCGATCCGTCAGCTCCGCGACGGCTTCCCGTGGTTTCTGCCCGCCGACACCTACAACACCGAGCGCATTGAGTTTGCCCGCGGCCCTGGTGGCCTCGCCTACGGCGACGTCGATCCCACCGGCATCATTAACGTCTCCACTAAGCGCGCCACCTTCCGTCGCTCCGCCAGCGCCACCGTGCGCTACGACAACTTCGGCACGCAGCGCTACAGCTTCGACGTCAACCAGCCCCTCGCCGCCCGCCTCGGCGTCCGCTTCAACGCCCTCAACTCCGAGGTCGAGCAGTTCCGCCAGCGCGGCAGTCGCGATTTCCGCGGCTTTGCCGGCGCCCTCCGCTGGGAGCCGTTCAAGGATCGCCGCACCCGCCTTGATCTTAATTACGAGGGCGGCCACACCCGCAACAACCAGAGCACCCTCCACCTCAACGATGCCGTCAAGGCCTACGTCCGCGGCACCGGCACCAACGCCGCCGATGCCGATCCGGTCAACCCCGGCGTGCAGGTCAACGGCGTCGGAATGCGCCGCATCGCCGCGCCCGGCAATGCCCGCGTCTATTTCGACCTTGGCGGCACGCTCTACGACATGCAGTCCACCGCCACCACGACGTATCGCAGCTCCACTCTCCAGACCGGCGCCACGGTCGCCACCGGCACCGATCCTCAAAATCCGATCCGCTATCCGCTCACGACGATTCCCTACAGCGTGTATCCCGATGGTGAAGACTGGGGCGGGCCCGACAACCGCCACGACACCGATTTTCACGCCTATAACATCGAGCTCTCCCATCAGCTCGGCGATCACCTCCGCCTTCTCTTCGCGCACAATGGCCAGGTCGACGCCACCACGCGTCTCCAAACATATTCCTCCGCCGGCGCCCTCGGCATGAACGCCCGCGCCGTCTTCATCGATGTCAACCGCGTGCTCCCGCACCCCACGATCCCCAACGCCACGATCCCCAATCCCCGTTTCGAAGAACTCTTCCTTGTCTACGCGCCGACCTTCACCGCCGATGGCAACAAGGCCACCGGCTGGCGCACCTCCGCCGTCTACGACACCAAGCTCCCGTTCTGGCAGTCTACGTTTCGCGCCGTCCTTGGCGCCAACTACCGCCACGAGCAAAACTACCTCGACACCTATTCCTTCGCGATGGACCAAAAGGAAATCGCCCGCCGCGGACTCACCGGCGCTGCCTCCTCCTACGCCAACAATCTCGTCCACCCCGTCCACTACCTCGCCGATGGCAACAGCGACGACGCTCTCCGCCTACGCGTCGAACCAGGCGTCACCACGTTCTACCGCAGCGGCACCGCGCAGACGCGCTTCGACCAGACCCTCGGTTCCGGCAACCTCACCACCCTCGGCTCTTTCTTTAGCGGCCGCCTCCACACCAGCGCCGGCATCAGCCGCGACTACTTCCGGCAAAACCGCAACCGCGCCCCGCTCACCGTCCCCGTCATCGGCGGCACCCAACTCGTCGATCTGCAAAACCGTCCCATCCTCGACGCCACCGGCTACAACGTCCCCTACGAACCCTTCAACCGCACCTACGCCACCAACCAAACTTACGGCGGCGTCTTTCGCGTGCTCCCCTGGCTCGCCCTCGGCGGCGGCTACTTTGAGTCTTCGCTCTTCACCGACAGCGTGAGCTTCGAACTCTCCGGCCGCCCGCGTCTCCCGCGCACCGGCGAAGGCCACGAGTGGAGCCTCCGCTTCAATTTCCTCCAGGACCGCATCAACGCCACGATAACGCGCTTTCAGACCACGGCTGAAAACAACGCCCTTGGCCTCAGCGCCGGCGCGCAGACCGAACTCAACGCCCTCCTCCCGGCCAACAACCAGCTACTCGGCACCGGCGATTACCGGGACCAGTCCACCGAAGGCTGGGAGTTCGAGTCGCAGATCAACCTGACGCGCCAGTGGACCGTGCGCGCCACCTACTCGATGAACCGCGTCACGTTTGGCCGCTTCTTCCCTCTGGTTCGTCCCTACCTCGCCGCCGCGCAAGCCGCGGCCAAAGCCCAGGGCCTCGACCCCGAAGACGCCACCGTCGTCACCCAGCAGCTCATCGACGACACCGAGGGCGCCGTGCGCGCCGTGCGCCGCGAGACCGCGAACATTACCACGCGCTACAGTTTCACGCAGGGCAAACTCAAGGGCCTCGCGATCGGCACCTCCGCCCGCTACGCCATGGGCAAACCGCGCGCCGCCCTCTCCTCTGGCGGCGTGGTCGTGCTCCCCGCGACGAAAACCAGTAGCACCATACTCGTGAACCCGTTCGTGAGCTACCGCCGGAAATTCTTTAACCGCAACGTCACCGCCCAACTCAACGTGAACAACGTCCTCGGCCTCAACTCCGATCAGGGCAACAGCTACACGTGGCCGCGCAAAACCGAGCCTCGCCAATATGTCACGACCGTCACCGTGCAATGGTGACGCAAGCTTCCCCCCCCGTCGCACACCGGCTGGAACCTCGGGCCCGTGTCTCGCACTGCTGGCACGCCGCGTAACTCTACGACCTCGCCGCGGATCTCGGCGAATCGAAAGACCACTTAGCCGCCCAACCCGGCATCGCCGCACGCTTGGCCGCCGCCTTCGAGAGAGGGAACTGTGGGCTCAACGCCCCCGCGCTACTGCGCACGCTGGCTCAACGGCGCGGGCACGACCATCTCCGGAGGAAAGTCAGCGGACTTCGCCCCCGCCCGCGGGGCGAGGCGTTTATTGGCGCTGCCGCCTGCCGGTGGATTGAGCGGCAGGGACATCCCGCCTTTCTCCGCCATCATCTCGTAGAGCTTCTTCTCCATCTCGCGCGCTACCGCGCGGTGCGCCGGACTCTGGATCAGGTTCTTCGCTTCCCGCGGATCGGCCTGCAAATCGTAGAGTTCGTCTGTGTCCCAGAGCCCGTAATACGTGATGTATTTGTAGCGGTCGCTGCGGAGGGCAAACTGGGTCGGCGTCTGCGGGAAATTCTTCTCCCAGTAGTAGACGTAGAGAAAGTAGTCCCGCCACGGCACGTTCTTCCCCTGCGCCAGCGGCAGGAAACTGCGCCCGTCCATGTGCGCCGGCGGCACGAGTCCCGCCGCCTCGAGCACGGTCGGCGCCACGTCGATGTTTGCCACCACCTGCGATAGCGCCCCACCGCCGCGGATGAGATTCGGACACTGCACCACCATCGGCACGCGCATCGATTCTTCATACGACACCCGTTTGTCGATTAGTCCGTGCTCGCCGAACATGAATCCGTTGTCGCCCATGTAAATCACCAGGGTGTCCTCGTAGACGCCGAGTTCTTTCAACTGCGCGAGGACCCGTCCCACACTATCATCCACTGCGAGCAACGTCTCGCAGTAGTCTTTGTAGAATTTCTCGAGGTCGAGGGCGCTGTGATAAGGAAAGTCGACCCCGTGCCAGCTGTTGCGCTGGTCGCGCACCCAACGTGGTTTTCCCTCGTTGTTTTCCGGCGTGTTCGCCATCGAGGCCGGCGGCGTCCACTTGGCATCTTTATAGAGCCCGGCGTGGCGGGGCGCCGGCGTGAAATTCGCATGCACGGCCTTGTGGGAGAGATAGAGGAAAAACGGTTTTCCTTTCTGCTGTTTCATCCAGTCGATCGCGTAGTCCGTGAGTTCGTCCGTGAGGTAGCCTTTGTGCGGCACTTTTTGACCGTCCACGTTAAGCCCGGCCGGCGTTGGCTCGTAGTTGCCCTGTCCCTTGAAGCTCACCCAGCGGTTGAACCCGGGCCGCGGCGCATCCGACTCGCCGCCCATGTGCCATTTGCCGATGAACGCCGTCTGGTAGCCTGCCCGCTGCAAATACTCGGGAAAAAATTGCGTGCCCGGCGGAATCGCGCGGTTGTTGTCGATCACGCCGTGCTTATGCGTGTAGAGCCCCGTGAGAATCGAGGCCCGGCTGGGCGAACACAGCGCCGTCGTCACCAACGCGTTTTTCACATGCATGCCATTCGACGCGATCGAATCGAGATGCGGCGTCTTGAGAAACGGATGCCCCATAAAACCCATCGCGTCATAGCGGTGATCATCGACGAGGATGAAGACGACATTGCGCGCCTTCGCGCCCGCCACTCGCTCGAGCGTGAGCGCATCGGCTCCGCGCGCCACCGCGCCAGCAGCCAAAAGCACGACCGCCAAAACAGCAGCGCCGAAGAACGAAGAAACCGGGTCAAACACAGATCGAAGCGACATGGGAAAACAATCGGGTAAAACTGAGCCAGACCAATCAGCCGGTTCCAACTCTCGCCGACAAGCGTGCAGTGCAAAAGTCGACGCACATAACATGTGGGATTCCGTAAGGCATTTGGAGCAGCGGTTTGTGACGGGGGGGGGGGGAAGCCGGCGTAATGGCGTGGGCGAACAGCACGGGTGGCAGCAGGCAGGCGCAAACGACCGCAGGGCGGAGAGGGGGGCATGGTCGTGAGTGGGGTGGCACCGCTGAGATAGCGGCGGTGGCGAAGAATACGAGAGAATGGTCGGCAGTGCGTCACTGCCGTGCTCCGGCGAGGTAATCGGGCTGCCGCACAGCGCATTTCGGAGTCGCGGCGCGATGGCAGGGACGTTCGATTAGACGCGATGAATCCCTCCTCCCGTTGGTCGAAAATCAAGGTATTGCGATGGCTCGGCGCGGGCTTGCTCGGCGCAAGTGTCGTGGCGTTAACGACAGTGCCGCTCTGTGCGGCGGAGGCGTCGGCGAGCGCAACGACCGCGGTGAGCGGGCGGGTGAAAAACGCGGAGAGCGGCACCTACCTGCGCAACGCGCGGGTGACCGTCGAGGGCACGGTGATCGAGACGCTCACCGACGAAGAGGGCGTTTTTCTTATCCCGAATTTGCCCGCCGGCAGCCGAAGCTTGCGGGTGAGCTACACCGGCATGACGACCGAGACGGTGGCAATCACCGGGAGTGGCCCGGTCGAGGTGACGTTGCGGACCTACGGACAAAAAGCGTTCGAGGCGGGCGAGCCGGTGAAGCTGGAGGCGTTCCGTGTGAGCACGTCGCGCGAGATGAGCGCGGCGGAAATGGCGATCAACGAAAAGCGCATCGCGCGGAACATCAAAGACGTGATCGCGACGGATGCGTTTGGCACGCTCGCGCAGGATAACCTTGGCGATTTTCTGCAATATCTCCCCGGCGTGGAAGTCGAAGGCGAGGTCACGGCGCCTCTCACGGTAGGCCTGCGCGGCATGCCGGCGGAATACACGAACTTCGAGCTGGACGGCGCGGGCCTGAGCGTGCCGCAGGCGGGCGGATCGACGCGCGTGACGGCGCTGCGCGGTTTGACGATGTCCAATGTCGATCGCATCGAGGTGACGAAAGGACCGACGCCCGACACCGGCGCAGACAGCATTGGCGGACGTATCAATATGGTCTCTCGCTCGGCGTTTCAGCGGAGCAAACCCGAGTTTCGCTATCGCACGTTTGTCCTGATGGGCTCGGATTTTCTGTCGTTCCGAAAGACGCCCGGCGGCAAGGAAGGCGGCGACGGCAAATCCTACAAGTGGTTCCCCGATTTCGAGGTCAGCTACGTGAATCCGGTGAACAAGCGCTTCGGCTTCTCCATCGATGCGTCGCGCAACGATCTCTTTAGCTCGGCGCGGCTGCTCGCGCGCACATTCAGCACTGCGAACTCGGCGGCGACGGCACCCTATCTCACGTCGATCAACGCGATCGCGGGGCACACGTTTTCGCGGCGCAGCGCGTTCGGCGCGAAATTCGATTTCCGGATCACGGCGAACGACACGCTCTCAGTCGCGGTGAACTTCAACCGCTACTGGGTCGACTTCGGCAACCACCAAATGACTTACAACACGGGCACGCTGCTCGCGCCGACGGCGACCGGGCGCAACGCGACGACGGGCGACTTCGGGCCGACGTTTACGCAAGGGCGTCCGGGACAAGGTTCGGTGACGCAGCTCGTGACGCAAAATGCCTACTCGACGACGCAAACTTGGCAGGGACAATTGACGTATCGGCACCGCGGACCGCACTGGGATCTCGAATCGACAGCGGCCAAGAGCAAAACGGGGCTGCACTTCCAGCACGATTCCTACGGCCAGCTCGGCCAGAGCCGGATCGGACTCACGGGCGTGACGGTGCGGTTCGATGACATTCCGGAGGACGGCCCGGCGGGAAACATTACCGTGACCAATGCGGCCGGCACGCCGATCGACACGACGCAGCTCGTCAACCTCGGCACCTACTCGACACCGACCGTGACGGGGCGCGATATCAGAAATAATTTTAGCACCGCGAAGTTCGACGCGACGCGGAAGTTCCGCCCGGAGAGTTTCTCGTGGTCGTTAAAGAGCGGCGGGCTCTTCAAGCAGGTGGCGAAGGACCGTGCGCAGCCGCAGACGACGCGCAGCTATGCCGGTCCCGCCTTCTCGGCGCTGCCGGCGGGCACGTTGACCGATCCAGATTTCAACCTCGAAGGGCCGCAGGGAATGTTCAAAACGCAGCAGTGGCTGAGCACGAAGCGCGGTTACGACCTCTATCGGGCGAATCCCGGTTACTACACGACCTCCCCGGCCAGCGACTACATCGCGTGGGCGACGAGCCTCGAAGAATCATCGGATGCGACCTACGCCGGTTATCTGATGGCCGATGCCTCGTTCTGGAAAAACCGGGTGCGGCTTTCGGGCGGCGCCCGCTACGAGCAGACGCGGGTGATTGCGCGCGGCACGCTGACAAATCTCCAGCTGCAGTTCCGCCGCGACGCGGCGGGCAATTTTATCGATGGCAATCCGGCACTCGCGGGCGTGCAGACGGTGCCGATCACGACCGATCCTCTCGAAGTGGCGAAGCTCACGCGCCTGCCGCTCGCGAACCTCGTCGATACAAGCTACGGCGATACCTATCCGAGCGTGAATGCGACGGTTTCGTTGCGCGAAAATCTGCTGCTGCGGCTCGGCTACGCGCACACGATCGGCCGGCCCACGCTGGCGCAGATCATCCCGACGACGAGTGTGACCGAGGTGTTGTCGCCGGTGGAAAACGCCACGGGCTCCGGACTCGGCACGATCAGCACGAGCAATCCTACGCTGACGCCGTGGACCGGGCGCAACCACGACGTCGCGCTGGAATACTACACCAAAGCGGGCGGCTTGTTTTCCGCGAGCGTCTACCGCCGCGATGTGAAAAATTTCATCGCGACGGTGAACACGATCGCGACGCGGGAGACGCTGGGTGAATTGGGCCTCTCCGACGAATACGAAGGCTACCTGCTCCAGCATCCGGAAAACACGACGGGGCAGGTCCGCCAGACGGGTGTCGAGCTCTCCGGACGGCAACGTCTGCGGCCGTGGCTCTCGGTGTTTGCGAACTACTCGCGCAACCGCACGACGGGCGTGCGCGCGGGCGATTTCGGCAATGCGCAGACGCGGCGCTTTAACGGCGGCGTGCAGTTTGCCTACAAGACGCTGTCGATGTCGGCGAACTATAACTGGACAGGAGTGCGCCGCGGGGCGACGTCGACGATCGCGCCGGGGGCGTTTGTCTTCACGCGACCGCGCGAGCTCGTAAACATGAGCGTCGAGTATCGCGTGCGCCGCCAAACGTCGGTGTATTTTACGATCAGCAATCTTCTGCGGCGGCCGGCGGTCAACGAGACCTATGGCGAAGACACGCCGAGTTACGCGCGGCTAACGTCGGCGCGTTACGACGGCGCTATCGTGCAGTTCGGGTTGAAGGGATCGTTTTAAAAACGCCAAGCCCGGCCTGATGCACCGGGCTACAGTTTCGCTGGCTGCAGAAGGTTGCGTTCGGCACCGCTCTAGCGGCTCTGGTGGAAGCCGCCCGTTGTCTTCGCCCAGCGAAGCTCCCCTCGATACGCTTGCGCGGCTTCTGAGCGACGGCGCACTCGATCTGCTTCATCGGCTTCGTCGGGAAATCCGGAAAACGCAGGTAGACCACCGCGAGATCGGCGGTCGCGAGGGCTTCCAAGCCGGGCGAGTTGGAGTTGCCCGACACCACGACGCCCGAATTCGCGTCGACGGTGACACGAAATGGTTTTCGAGGGATCCTAAATTCGGAGGCTCAGTGCGGGGCCTCGATGGCGATCAATTCCTTCATCGTGCGATGGTAGAGCAGACCGTTGGCGTAGCTCGGGGTGTTGACCGACCAGGTCTCGCCGAATTTTCCGAGGTCGTTGAGCGCGACGAGCGCCGAGGCATCAAATCGCTCGGCTCGGCCGTCGAGGACCTGCACTTTTCCGCTCATGAAGGTGAAGAAGACGTATTGGTTCACCGCGATCGAGTTGCCGTTGAAGCACCACCACCAGCCCGAGCGAGCGGAGCGTTTGTCGGCGGCGACGTTTACGCCGCGACTGTTGACGGTCATCTGCGGATACGAGGCCTCGCCGTTCTTGGCGGTCTCGACCGGGCCTGGTAGAGAAGGGAATGGCAGTTCAAGATACTCGACGCGACCCGTGACGACGTTGATTCGTGCGAGGCTGTTACGCGGTCCGATATCTGCCTGCTTGCCCTGGTGTTTTCCTTTGAAGCGGAAGCATTGAAAGTAGACGTGCGGATAGGCGACGAGGTTCGTATACCACGCGGGAAACACCGCGAAGTCGGGATTCTCGGCGGCGAGATCGACGCCCGTGCGGGTCCGAAAGGAGGTCGTCGACTCATCGTAGGTCGTCACCGACACATCTTTCAGCAGGGAAATGCGGCGAACCTCGCTGCCATCGACCGGATTGAGCAAGACTAGGTCGGGAAGCGTCTCATCGAGCAGATAGCCAAAATGGGCGTCCAAATCCGGCTTGCTCAGCGCTTTGCTCCCGGGTCGGGCACCCCGCGTCCACACGGCCTTTCCGGCGTCGGGGCCATCGACCCGAGTCATGGTCAAACCGGGCGGTGTTTCCGGCACGTCATGGTAGCCGCCGCGACCTGAAAGCACGGCGTGGGTGCCATCCGGCAACCGGCCGAACGTGGGCGTGCTGTAGTGCGTCAATCCCTCCGGGGCGATCCAGCGGGGCGTTCCGGTAGTGGCATCGAAGCCGCGCAGATAGTTCCACGGGTCTTTCTCGCGCAGGGGATCGGTGGCGTCGCGCGGTTCGACGTTGAGAATCGTGTCGCCGATCTTGATCGGTTCATACTGCTTGTTGAATGGCCGGCCGAGCGTGGGCGTCCATTTGCGGGTCCAAACCTTTTCTCCAGCGACCGTCCAGCACCCCATCTGCCCGCTGGCGTTCCAAAACCAAACATGCCGGCCGTCGGTGATCGGCGTGGGACTGCTGCTATCGCTGAAGCCAAACGCATACATGCTCTTCGCCTTTGGATCGCCCGCGAGTTCCTGCTGCCAGAGCAGCGTGCCGTCCGCGGCGTTAAAACAATGGAGCACGATGTCGCTGCCGGTTTTTTCCGCGGCGTCGGCCGGCAGCGGCTTCATCGTGGTGAGAAACAGACGATCTTCCCATATCGCGATGCCGCTTTGCCCGTTTTCTGGCAGCGTCACGCGCCAGCGGATGTTTTCGTTTTTCTCCACGCTCCATTTCGTAGGCACGGGGTGGTCGGTTGTGACCGTCCAATTGCCGTTCGGTCCCGCCGCCTGCGGCCAGTGGGCCGGCGACGCGGCCTGCGAGGGTGCGACGACCCGGTATTCTGAAGAGAGCGTCGGGCCGCCGGCATCGAGATTGAAAAAATACGCCGTGGCGCCGGTGGGCAGCGTCGCCGTCGCGACGGCCCGGCCTGGAGAGGTAGCGAGCGTGGCCGGAAGCTTTTCCCAATCGGCGCCGTGCTTGAAGAGCAACGTCGCGGATTCCACGGCGCGCGTGACTTCGAATTCAACGTGCACCGTGTCGCCGAGTTTGTCCTGCGCGAGTTCGCGGGCCCAGGGACGACCGGTTTCCACGACAGATTTTGCGAACGCGTAGCTGTCGGGTGGATTCCAGCCGGGTGCGTGACCGTGCCGCATGTCGAACGGCACCGAAACCATGCGGGGGCCGGGCGTGGCGCGGTAGCTAGCCTGCTGGATATCGAGGGGGAAGTGCGCGTCGCGCGGTCCGGTAACCCAGAGCAGCGGCAGCGTGGCCCGGGGCAGGCGCAGCAGCGGCTCCCATACCTCACGATACAACGCGAGCTTGCCGAGGGCGCGGCCGTATTGGTTGGGCGCGCGATCGAGTGCGCCACAGCCGTAAATCGGAATACCAAACGCGAAGCGCGGGTCGACGCCCACGACGGTCGAGGTTATGACGCCGCCCCACGAGATGCCGCAGACGCCAACGCGCGCGGCGTCCACCTCGGGCAGGGAGCGGAGGAGCGAGTTCGCCAGGATCGTGGACGCCACGGCGTGATACATCCACTGGTCGGCCAGCGGCTCGGAGGAGTCGCCGTAAATGCCCTTGCGAGAGGGGCCGGCGTGCGCGTGACGCTCCCAGCCCCTCGGATTGGCCTCGGACGTGAGGCCGGTCGCCATCCGTTGATCGGTCTGGCCCTCGACGGCGATGCTGATCGCGGCGAAGCCCTGGTCATTCCACTTCTTCACCCATTCCTTGAATGCCGTGCCACCGCCCCCATGCACGAGCACGACGCCGGGGACTTTGTCGGTGCGATTCGCGGGTAGTCCGAGCCAGGCAAAAACGCGTGTGGATTTTCCCTGATACGGGAGACCTTCGAAGAAGAGTGGTTTAATCGGGCCGGCCTCGACGAAGCCTTCGGCGTGGACGGCAGGCGGAGCTTTGAGATCGCCGAGGGCGGCGACTTGCAAGCGCAGAGCGGCGTAGTCAGCGGAAGGCGCGGCCGCGAGGCTCGCGGCAGACGTAAGCGCGGCGAGAATACCGATGAGAAGTTTCATCGAACGGGGCAAAGTCGGATGGCAGAGAGGCTGGCTTTGTCGCGCCGGCCATCGACGAGCGACACGGCGATGGTGTGGGGGCCGGGCGTTTTGAAGGTAAGCAGGCCGAAGGAGTGGGAGGCATAGATTGGCGACGAATTCTGCTGGTTCTGGAGCTTAACGCCTTCGTCGGTCTCGATGCGCCAGACCAGCTTGCCTTCGCCCTTGTAGTTCAGGTCGATCCGGTAGTCGCCAGCCTCGGCCACGTTGACCGTCCACACCGCCTGCCCGTTCGCCTTCCAGTCGCTCACCTGATTGGCCGCCTTCCACTCACCGAATTTTTCCATCCAGCGGATTTCTTTCTTGGTGGCGTCCTTCACCTCGGCGAACTCGAGGAGCAGGGGCGTCGCCACGTTGGGGTGAACGCCGAGCGTTTGGTCGACCTTTGGGGTGCCCTTCAGTTTCACCGCGATCACCGAGGCCGGGCGATCGGGCGGCGCGGGCGGGAGCTGGAGTTCGGTCCATGTGCCGAACTTCTTCCACGTAACGGGGAACAGTTTTCCGCCCGACACGAGGCCGGCCGCGGCGACTTCAGTTTCGAGCCCGGGAAGCATCAGGCGGCCGTGCACGGGCCAGTCGAAGACGACGAGGTTGAGCGTGTTGCCCGTGGTGGTGACGTCGCCCCACGGTTGCGCGTGATCCCACGGCGAGGCGCCGGCGGCGTAGACGACCTGCGGGTAGCGTTTGATCCACTCGCCGGCTTGGAGGAGATATTTTGTGGCCTGTGCGGGGATGCGGCCCGTGCCATCGGGGCCGACGTTGAGCAGGTAGGTGCCGCCGCGACCGACGGTGGACACGAGGCGATGGAGGATTTCTTTCTGATCTTTCCAGTTCTGGTCATACCACGCGTAGGCCCAGGAATCGTTGGTGGTGTCGCAGGTTTCCCAGAGGCCGGGCAGATTGCGCGGCGGGACTTCCATGTCGCCCTTGCTCAGGTAGTCGCCGAGGCCGTAGCCGACGCGACTGCAGAGCAGTGCGCCGGGCTGGGTCTCGCGGACGAGCGCGGCGAGTTTTTCCGCGTGCTCCTTGGGCATGTTGCCGGGGGTGTCGAACCACACGTAGCTTAACGGACCGTAGTTCGTGCAGATCTCCTTCACCTGCGGGAAGCATTTTTCGCGGAAATATTGGTCGAAGGAGGCGGGCGTGCCATCGGTGTTTTGCTTGGGGCCGTTGTTGCCGCCGGGAGCGGTCCAATCCTGATTGTGCGAATAATAGAAACCGAAACCGAGGCCGGCCGCACGGGTGGCGTCGGCGAGTTCTTTCATCGGGTCGCGAGCGAAGGGCGAGGCATCGACGATGTTGAAAGGATGGGCGGACTTGAACATGGCGAAGCCATCGTGGTGCTTCGCGGTGATGATGATCCACTTCATGCCGGCTGCTTTGGCGACGCGGACGATCTCGCGGGCGTCGAAGGCGGTCGGGTTAAAGTTCTTTGCTTCCGCCATGTAGTCGGGCTCGGAAATTTTCATCTGCCGTTTGATCCACTCGCCGATGCCGTAAAACGTCTGGCCTTTCCACTGGCCGCCGAGGTGCGAGTAGATGCCCCAGTGGATGAACATGCCGTAGTTACCGTCGCGGAAGAGGGTGACGCGGTCGGATGATTCGAGGCCGGGCAGGACGGTGGTCGCGCCCCACATCTGGTCCATGGACAACTCCGCCGCCGGAGTTTTCGGCGGGACTGATGCCGCGAGAACGGGCGCGGTCACGCAAACTGCAAGAGCTAGAAATCGAACCGCCAATTGGTAAGAGGATGAATTCATAGGAATGAACGAGGAATTGAGTTGGAGGGTCGAGTGGCGATGAGGCTCGGAATGGTTGGGTGCGGACTTCACGAAACGGCTGGGCTCAGCGACGCTCAGCTGAGAACACATCGCCGGTAGGCTTTTCTGGCAGCGTGGCCTTCCAAGCCGCGAGTTTGGCGACGACCTCCTTGACCACCGCCGGGCTCTCCTTGGCGCGATCGGTTTGTTCGAGAGGATCCGCGGTGAGATCGTAAAGTTCGACGTGGCTGCCGTCGCGATTCGACAGCAGTTTCCACTGCTGGTCCACCACGGCATAGGTCACCCAGTGAAAAGGCGCAGTCGCCCTGGGCGGCCAGGCGCCGTCCATGCGCCAGAAAAGCGGCTTCGAACGCCGCGGCGCCTCCGTGCCTTTCAGAACCGCGACCTGGCTGATCCCGTCCGGTTGGTGGGCGGCCGGGACCTTCACTCCGGCGAGCTCGCAGAAGGTCGGCAGCAGGTCCACCGCGGAGATGAGCGAGGCGTTGTCGATCCGGCCGGCGGAGATCTTGCCGGGCCAGCGGGCGATGAACGGCACGTTGATGCCGCCTTCGAAAAGGGCCGCCTTGTAGCCCTTCCGCCCGGCGGTGATGCCTTTGGAGGCGGCATTGCCCCAGCCGGCGCCGGTGGCGGTGTCGTAAATCAGATCGAGCTTCGCGGTGGCCGCGGCGCGGGACGGACCATTGTCGGAACTGAAAATCACAAGTGTATTCTCCGTAAGCTTCAGCCGATCCAGCGCGGTCAGCACTTCGCCGATGCGATCGTCCGCATGAGACAGCACGGAGGCGTAGATTTGATCTTCCCTGTTTTTCATGTCGCGAAAACGCCACTCGTATTTCGGCACGGTGTGAAACGGCGTGTGCGGCTCGTGGATCCACAGGTTGATAAAAAACGGTCTCCGGGCAGCGGCGCTCTTCTCGATGAAGGCAATCGCGCGCGCCGCGTCCTGGTGCACGGGGATCTGCTCGCCGGCGCAATTGAAGGCGCCGTAGTCGTCGTAGCCGTAAACTTTAGGCAGCGGTGAATCCGGGATCATGTCGTTCGACAGGTGCCATTTCCCGTAGTGGGCCGTCGCATACCCGGCGGACTGGAGCATCCGGGGCAGGGTCGGCGTCTTCGGGTCGAGCCAGTCCGGCATGTTGCGCTGGGCGTTGTTCTTCGCCCACGCGAAGTGGCCGTCGATGTTGTAGCGCGCGGGAAAATGCCCCGTCATCACCGCGGTCCGGCTCGGCGAGCAGACGCCGCTTGCGACGGTGAAGCGATGGAAGTCCGTGCCCTCCTTCGCCAGCCGGTCGATGTTCGGCGTCTTCACATACGGGTGACCGTGGCAGGACAAATCGCCCCAGCCCCAGTCGTCGCCGAAAATGAAGACGATGTTTGGCCGGGCGTTTTCGGCCGAAGAGGCGGCACCGGCTAAGCCGGCGAAACCGAGGAACAGGAAGATTTGACGAAGTATGCGGGCATGACGGACGACTGTGGTGGTGCAGCTTCTAGTCATGACTTGGGTGCGTCGCTCACAGGGGCTCATCAAAATGTGAACGTATTCGAGAGCACGAATTGCCGTGGGACGGGAAGTGATACGCGCGCGGGCGAACCGTCGGGTTGGACTTGAACTACCACGGGATCCGAATCGGCGAAGACGTTGCGGACGTTCAACTGAGCCCGCCACTCGACCTTGTTTTGAAAGAGCTTCCGCCGGTAGCCCACCCAGAGATCGATGAATCGGGAGCCTTCGTCGAAGTAGGGATTTGCGACATCCTTGATGGGGACGACGCTGTTGGTGCCGGGAATGGTCAGGCGGGCGTTGGGATAGCCGATCGCGGCCTTGTCCTGCCAGCGAAAGGCCGCGCCGAGGTTGGCCCCTTTCAGCCGTCCTTCGGAGAAAGAATAATTACCGACAAAGTTCGCACGGTATTTGCGAATCTCCGGGCTGGATGAGCCCGCCAGCGCTTGCTGGATGAAATAAACTTGGCCGATCGTGGGATCGCGGAGCGGTCCTCCAGCCAATGTATCGGTGGCGAGCGGTGCCGACAGAGGCAGACTGAGCCGGTCAACGCCGGTCCGGAGCCGGGTCCCGTTCGGCACCACGTTATAGTTGTCGACCAGATCCTTGAGCAATTGGCCCAGGCGGGGAGAAACGTTCGAACGCTCAGCACTCTGCTGAGCGGCGTTGAACGAAAGCCGTAGGTTGCGGGTGGGATTGTAGGTCAGCTCGAATTCATACCCTTCGGCCGTGAGATCGTTGGTGTCGGTCAGGACCAGCGACAATCCCCCGCCGCTGCTGGCATCGGCGGCGGCGGTCGCGGTTCTGGGGATCAAGGTCATTTCGGCCCGGGCGCGCGCGAAGGCGTTCCAATACGTGTCCCATTGCTTGTAGAGGGTGTTGAAATCCTTGAGCGTCATGTATTCCGCCCCGGGCACAAATTTGGCCCCGCCTGGCTCGACGATATCGAGGATGCCGTTCTTGTTTTTGTCCGGATCCACGCCGTCGACCACGTCGAAAACGCCGTCGCGGTTCTGGTCGTAGTTCTCGATGTCCGTGAAAAACGCGCCGAAGTTGCGGGCCGCCGCGTTGACATACAACCCGACAGCCCGGGTCGTCCCGGCATAGTTGTCGTTCGCGACCACGCCCCGGTAGTGGTTGAGACGCGCGACGAGCTTGTTGTTCTTCAGGCCGATGGTGACGCCGAAGTCCTTGGTCGAACCTGAGGCGCTCGGCACGGAATTGCCTTGGAAATCGAAGCCACCTGGATTCGGGACGAAGTTCTTCGAATCGCCGTAGTGGAACGAGAGGCTCATGTCGCGGCGCAACCATTTGTCGGGCACCTTGAGCACGAGGCCGTAGGCAAAGTTGCTCTTCTTGATCACTTGAGTCGGCGTGCCGTCCAGATTGAACAC
>CANHJG010000014.1 GCA_947461205.1 Opitutia bacterium | reverse complement strand
CTTCGTTCTCAACAACGGCGTCACGATGGACAACCAATCGTCCGCCTACATTACCGGCCTCGGTGGCTCCGAGCGGCTGAACAACCTGATCACGTTGCGCAACCAGGACTCGCTCTCCGGTGTCGTGTCGCGCCAGCACTGGATCAACCAGGCCAAGGGCGTCACCGTGGATCTGACCCCGCACCGCGACCTCGCGTTCCAGTTCCGCTATAGCCACGACGACCGCATCAACCGCGCGCTTTCGCCGCTCAGCACGCAGTTTCTCCATCCCGATCTCCCGACCAATCTTGCGACCGACGCCACGGGCGCGCCGCTGCGCCAGTGGGCCGCGTTCACCTCGCTCGGCGGCTCGCCGTTCTCCACCGGCGCCCACGGCTACAAATTCACCGCCGTCGGCCACCGCGACCTCGGCCGCTGGGGTGACCACCGTCTCAGCGTCTTTTACTCTCGCCTCGATTCGTGGACCGTCAGCCGCAGCGCGCGTTTTTATGAGATCAACGCCGACGGTTCGTGGGTCCGCAACGAGGCCAACATCCGCAACGCCGATTCCGGCCGCACCCTCATGCCCGCGCTGTGGCGCCCGATCTTCTCCACCGCGATGCCCGGCAACCTGAAGTGGCCGCAGGACATCATCACGCACCCCAATGGCAAACGCTACGCTTGGGACACCTCGGTGGCGCCCCGCACCGTGGCCGCCACGCCCATGAACCCCGAGGGTCTCGGCGGCCCGCTCAACCCGCTCGGTCAGCCCACCAGCACGGCCTTCTCCAACGACGACACGACCGAGAAGGGCTGGGGCACCGGCTTCACCAGTTCGTTCTGGAAGGGCCGCATCGACACGCTCGTCGGCCTCCGGTTCGAAAACGCCGAGACCGTGCGCACGACGACCACCGTCGCCCGCGGCCCGATCGACTACGCGAGCCGCACTTTCGGCGTCGTGTTCGACACCCCGCTTCCCGGACTCCGCGGCTACGCCAATCTCTCCCGCAACGCGAAAATCAATTTCGCCACCGACCGCGACGTGTTCAACAACCTGCTGCCGATCGGCCAAGGCGAGACCAAGGAGGGTGGCCTCAAACTCTCGCTTTGGGATCACCGCCTTTCGGGCAACATCACCTACTATCAGACCACGGGTTCTAACTTCGCCGCCTCGCTCGGCGCCATCCGCAACGACGTTGATCCCGACGGCATCAACGGCCGCAACGGCGGCGCCGGGTTCGTCTTCAGCCGCACCTCCGACGGCCTGAGCGCGAGCCTCAGCGCCCGGCCCCTCAAGCCGTGGCAGATCACGTTCAGCTGGGCGCAGGCCAACGGTTCCGAGCGCAGCGACGTCGTCCTGCCGATCTTTTACAACGACGAGTTTAACACCACGAGCGTCGGCGGTCAGCCGGTCGTCGCGATTCGGAATGCGGGCAACAACTCGCTCACCCCCCTCATGGTCCCCGTCGATCCGGCTCAGCCCAACGGAGCCACCACCGCTCTTTCGCTGGCGATGATGAAGGATCGCGCGAGCCCGTATTTCGCCGACCTCGATCCCGATTCCGGCGCGATCCTCAACGCGCAGGCGCTCGGCCTTCGCACCACCGGCGTCGGCACCACGAAAACCGCGCTCCCGATCAGTGCGCACCAACTCGGCTTCGTCCCGCCCGTGCCCGAGCTCATCGTGCGTAAGTCCGGCGAAGCCACGTCCGGTTACTCAGAAAATTCGTTCAGCATGATCAACCGGTTTCAGGTGAGTGAGGGTCGCCTCCGGGGCCTCGTCGGCGGTCTTGCCACGACCTACGCGCGCAGCTTCCGCGGCTACATGTATACCGACGCCGCCGACGCCAATAAGCGGAAACTCTTCTATTACCCCGACAAGGTGCAGAATAACGCCTTCCTCGTCTATCGCTTCAAGGGCTTCGCGAAATCGCAGATGACCGTGCAGCTGAACATTGAAAATGTCTTCGATCGCCAGCGCGTCCTCGCCCTCCCGCGCAGCACCACTGGCGTGATCCGCTACTTCCAATACCAATACTCCCCGCGCAAAACCGCTCTCACGACCAGCGTGACGTTCTGAGTCCCCCCCCACCGCCCACTCGCATCGTCCCATCCGTTCTCCCCGTGCTGCAAGGAATCTTCCCGGTCATCCCGACCCTCTTCACCGCTCGCAACGAACTCGATCTCACGGCGCAACGGCGCGTGATCCGCTTTGCCCTCGAGGCGGGCGCCCATGGGCTCGTGTTCCCGGGCGTGGCGAGCGAATACAGCCACCTCTCGCTGCCGGAGCGCGAGCAACTGCTCGCGTTGGTGGCGGCGGAGACGGCCGGGAAAGTGCCGCTCGTCGGTGGGGCGAGCGCGCCAACCGCGAATGAGGTGGTGGCCGCGGGCACCATCGCCATGCAGCACGGGATCCGGCACCTGATGATCATGGCGCCGGTCGGACTGGGCGCGGACGTGGCGGCGCATCGGACGTTCTTCCAGCAAGTCGCCGCCGGACTCCCCGGCGCGGAGATCATTTTGCAGAACGCCCCGACGCCGACTGGCGCCGGCCTGGGCGCCAAGGCCATTATCGAAATCGCGGCCAGCATTCCGGCCATCACTTATATCAAGGAAGAGACGCTGCCCTCGGGTCCGGCGATCACCGCGCTGCGTGCGGCGGCCATCCCGAGTGTGCGGGGCGTGTTCGGCGGCGGGGGCGCGCGTTACATCATCGACGAATTGGATCGTGGCGCCTGCGGTGCGATGCCGGCGGTGGAGCTGACCGACCTGCACGCGGCGTTGTGGAGCGCGTATGCTGCCGGCGACCGCGCCCAGGCGCGGCGACTCTATCGGCTGAGCCTGCCGCTGCTCGTCGCGCAGGCGATTTATCGCATGCGGTTGACCAAGTATGTGCTCGCGCAGCGCGGCATCGCCGACGCGCGCCCGGTGCGCGCACCCTTGCCGGAGATGGATGCGCTCACCCAGCGCGACGTGGACACGATGCTCGCCGACTTGCTGGCGGAGTTTCCGGCCAAAAAATGAAGACGAAGATTCCTCATCTGCGCTGGGGAATCGCCGGGCTCCTGTTTTTTTCCACGGTCATCAACTACGTGGACCGGCAGGCGCTTTCGGTGCTGGCACCGGTGCTGACCAAGGACCTCGGTATTTCGAACATCGAATATTCGAATATCCTCACGGCCTTTCTCGCCGCCTACACGCTGATGTATGTCGGGTCCGGTTTTCTTGTGGACCGGTGGGGCGCGCGCCTAGCGCTGAGCGTCTTCATCGTGTGGTGGTCGCTGGCGAACATGTCGCACGCGCTCGCCCTCGGCGTGTGGTCGCTGGGCGCGCTGCGCTTGCTGCTCGGGCTCGGGGAGTCGGGGAACTTCATGGCGGCCTTCCGCGTGGTGAGCGAATGGTATCCGGCGAAGGAGCGCGCGCTCGTGCACGGCCTGATTCAAGGCGGCGCGGCCATCGGTGCGATCATCACGCCGCCGGTCGTCACCTGGATTTACTCCCTCTACGGCTGGCGGCCGGCGTTCCTCCTCACGGGCGGGCTCGGATTCGTTTGGCTGTTCTTTTGGCTCCTGCTGTATCACTCGCCGGACAAACACCCGCGCATCACCGACGCCGAGCGGGCGCTCGTCCTCGCGGAGACAGTGCCAACGTCCCAAGCGACTAAGGTCTCGTGGCGCCAGCTCGCCCAGTATCCGCAGATGTGGGGTCTGATGGCGGCGCGCTTCGTCTCGGACCCGGTGTGGTGGTTCTACCTCTTCTGGCTGCCCAAGTATCTCGTCGAGCAGCGCGGCTTCACGATGGTCGAGATGGGGATGCTCGCGTGGATTCCGTATCTCTCGGCCGATCTCGGCGCGCTGTTCGGCGGGTGGCTCAGCGGCCGGTTGGTCGCGCGCGGCTGGCCCGTGCTATCGGCACGCTTCGTCGTGATGTTGCCGTGCGCGCTGCTGATGCCGGTGTCGCTGGCGATCCATCACGCCCCGTCACGTGCGGTGACCATCGCGTTGATCTGCGTGGTGACGTTTGCGCACATGGCCTGGAAAACGAATCAGAACACGCTCACGAACGATCTCTTCCCCAAGCACCTGATCGGCGCGACGTCGGGGCTGCTCGCCTTCGGCACAGGGCTCGGCGGCACGCTCTTTATCTGGATGACCGGCCACGTGGTGCAGGGGTTTGGCTACGGGGCCATCTTCATCATCATGGGCCTGCTGCATCCTGTTTCCTATCTCATCACCCGGCGCTTCGTCCGCCAGCCCATCGCTGTTTAGCGCCATGCGCATCAAATCCGTCCAAGCCATTTCCGTTCGTCTGCCGCGCGACATCGCGCGTTCGCGCGGCACCGCCGGCTCGCCGACCTCGCTCACCGGCGATGGGGCCTACCGCTGGTCCACCGCCTACCCGGTGCTCTACTCGGAAAACTTCGAGACCGCCCTCGTGCGCGTCGAGCTGGCCAACGGCCTCGTGGGTTGGGGCGAGGCGCAGGCCCCGCTCGCGCCGGAAGTCGCGTGCAGCATCGTCACCCACCTGCTGCGTCCGGCGCTCGAGTGCGAGGAGTTCGACGGCACCACGGAACGGATCTCTGCGCTGTGGGATCGCATGTATGCCACGATGCGCGTGCGCGGCCAGAACGGCGGCTTCATGTTCGATGCGATGAGCGGCGTGGATCTCGCGCTGTGGGACCTTGCCGGCAAAATCGCCGGGAAACCCGTCTGCGCGCTGCTGAGCGCCGAGCCGAAGCTCCGCATTCCCGTCTACCTCAGCGGCACGTCCGGCCAAGGCGCGGCAGAACGCGCCGCCTTTGCCGCGCGCTATGCCGATGAGGGTATCTCGATCGTGAAACTCTACTATGAGAACGAGTGGCAGGACCTGCTCGCCATCGCGGATCGGCTGCCGGTCGGGATGCGGTTCGCGGTCGATGGCCTCTGGCATTTTCCACCCGACCGCGCCGCCGCCATGGGGCACGACCTCGACGCGCGCCACGCCCGCTGGCTTGAGTGCCCGCTCTATCCCGAAGACGTCGCAGCCCACGCCGCCCTCGCCGCCGCCATCCGCACCCCGCTCGCGCTCGGCGAGAGTTACCGCAGCCTGCGCGAGCTGCAGCCGTTCTTGCCCTTCGTCGGTGTGCTCCAGCCCGATCTCGGTCGCTGCGGCATCACCGGCTCGCTGCGCATCGCCGCCGCGTTTTCGGGGGAAATTGTCCCTCACCTCAGCATCGCGATGGGCCCGCAAATCGCCGCCGCGCTGCACTTCGCCGCCGCCGCGCAGCACTGCTCGCTCTGCGAGTTCAACCCGCACGTCTTCGACTCCGCGAACAGTTTCCTGCAAACCCCACTCACGCGGAAAGGCGGCGAGTATCATGTTTCCCAGGCCCCAGGCCTAGGCATCGAGTGGAACGCGCGTTTCGACGCGAACTTCGCATGAGCCCACCGGCCGCCGCCTCCGTTCCGCGATTCCTCAGCTGCGACTGGGGCACCTCGGCGTTTCGTCTGCGCTTGGTCGAGGTCGCCACGCGTCGCGTGATCGCAGAAAGCCGCGGGGACCAGGGCATCGCGGCCACGTTCGCCGCGTGGCAGGCCGCCGGCGGCCAGGCCGAGGTTCGGTGGAGTCATTTCTCGCGCGTCATCGCGCACCACCTCGCCACGCTGACCAGGGAAACCGCCGCCTCGCTGGCGGGCCTCCCACTCGTGATTTCCGGCATGGCCTCGTCGTCGCTCGGCCTGCGCGAGCTGGCCTACGGTCCATTGCCGCTGGCCCTCGACAGCTCGGCCCTCGCCGTGGAACGCGTCGCCGCCGGCGATGACTTTCCTCATGCGCTCGTCCTCGTCTCCGGCGTGCGCAGCCACGACGACGTCATGCGCGGCGAGGAGACTCAGCTCATCGGCGCCTGCGCCCTCGACCCCGCCGATCACGCCGCGGCCGCGCGCACCCGCGTGTTTGTCTTCCCCGGCACGCATTCCAAACACGTGGAGGTGCGCGGCGCCCACGCGGTCGCCTTTCAGACCTTCATGACGGGTGAATTCTTCGCACTGCTTTCGACCCAGAGCGTCTTGGCGAACTCGGTGGCGTCCGGCTCACCCCTCAGTGGACCCGAGCACCTCGCCAGCTTCGACCACGGGGTGCGCGCCGGTGCGGCGGACAACCTGCTCCACACCGCTTTCCGCGTGCGCACACGCGCTCTGCTCGATAATTCCGCCCCCACGGAAAACTACCATTATCTCAGCGGACTGCTGATCGGTGCCGAGCTGCGCGAACTCGCGGCGCAGGACGCAGCCATCACGCTCGTCGGCGCTGATCCGCTGCGGGCCGCCTACCAGCGGGCTTTTCACGTCTTGGGCGCCCGCTCACCGCTGGCGGTGCTCGACGCCGACGACTGCCTGATCGCGGGTCAGCTGATGATCGCGACACGGTTCGGACTCCTCTGACCCCATGACCATGACATCGATGTGGCCCGATCCGCTTGCCGAACGCCTGGCCCGCTCCGGCGTGGTGGCGGTCGTGACCGTGGAAAATCCGGAGGACGCTACGCCGATTGCCCGCGCTTTGCTCACCGGCGGCGTCGGCGCAATCGAGCTGACCTTTCGCACCGCCCGCGCCGCCGAGGCGATCCGGCGTATGCGCGCCGAGGTGCCGGAGATTCTCGTTGGTGCCGGGACCCTGCTGAATCGCGCACACGTGCAAGCAGCGATCGAGGCCGGGGCCCTGTTCGGCGTGGCGCCGGGCTGCAATCCCTCGACGATCGCGGCCGCCCGCGAGTGCGGACTGCCCTTCGCCCCTGGCGTCATGACGCCGACCGACATGGAGATCGCCCTCGAGCAAGGCTGCCGCGTCCTGAAATATTTCCCGGCCACAAATCTTGCTGGACCGGCCGCGCTGGAGACGATGGCCGCACCCTTCGCGCATCTCGGCCTGCGCTTCATTCCGCTCGGCGGCATCAACCTCGCGTCGCTGCCGCAGTGGCTCGACTCGCCTACCATCCTTTGTGTGGGAGGTTCGTGGCTGGCCCCGCGTGACGTTATCCAGCGCAAAGACTGGGCCGCTCTGCAGCGCACCGCCGAGCAGGCCGCGGAGGTCGTCCGCGCGAGGAAGTGACGCCCCGCACGTCTAACCCCCAAGCCACCGTCTGTTCGCCATGAAAACCAAACCCTCACTCGCCCTCGCCCTACTGCTCACATCCCTGACCTCTCTGCCAGCCGCTGAGCCCAAGCCGACCGAACCATCGCGTGACGACGCCAGCTGGCTGCGCGAGAAAGGGACCCTCATCTTCCAAGACGGCTTTGATCGGAAGCTCGAGGGCAACGGGATCAAGGCCCTCGGCAACGGTTGGGAGAGCGCCACGGCCGAACGTGCGCCGAACGTTAAGCAGGCCGATCTCGACCAGAGCACACTCAAAATCAACAGCGACGGCAAGGCGGCGGGCCACGGCGTTCACATCCATCACGACGCCGGCTTTGCCGATGGGGGAACCACTCTGCGCTTCCGGTTTCCTGGCCTCAATAAGGGGGAAACTTTCACCGTGGGACATGTGGATCGTGAAATGAAGGGGGTCCACGCCGGCCATCTATGTTATGCGAACCTCTACCAGGCGAGCATCCTGCTGAGGGACCATAAGACCGGGATCAGTGAGGAGAAGCTGCGGGCGCGTCGGGCAGTTTTCCTTGAGAAAAAGGAGAAGCTGCCCGCCGACCTCGAAGCACTCCTGCAGACCAAGGAGAAGACGGTTCGGTGGAAGGCCGACCACGAATGGCATGACCTCACGCTGGCCTTCGAGGGAGACGAGATGCGGCTGAGCATCGACGGCGGGCTCGTCGCCTCGCACCGGTCCGAGGGCTACGCGCACCCCACGAAGCGCTGGCTCAGCTTTTCCGCCTCGAACACCCTCTGGATTAGCGATGTGAAGATCTGGAAGGTAAAATGATCAAATCCCCAACCATGCGCTCCTTCGCCCGCCCCCTCAAGATGTCCGCCTTCAGCTTTCGCCTTTTCGTGTTGGTTTCCGGCCTGGTCGCTGCGGGAACCCGCCTGGTCGGGGCTACCCCTTCGCCCGGTAACGATCGCGTCTGGCTGGAATCCAAGGGCGCGCTGATCTTCCACGACGCCTTCGAACGGGAAGAAGACGGCAATCTCGCCAAGGCCATCGGCAACGGCTGGAACAGCGCCACCGCCGACCGCGTGCCGCAGATCAAAATGGCCGATCTCGACGGCGGCATTCTCAAGATCGCCAGCGCCTCCAAGGAGGCCGGTCACTCCGCGCACATTCATCACGAAGCCGGTTTCAGCGATGGTGGCGCCGTCGTCCGCTTGAAGTTCCCCGGATTGACGAAAGGCGAGTCGCTCCAAGTCGGCTTCGTCGACCGCGAGACGCAAGGCATCCACGCCGGCCATCTCTGTTACGCCAACCTGACTCCGGCTGGGATCACGCTCATGGATTGGAAAACCGGCGTCATGAACCTCGAAATCCGCCAGCGCCGGCAACCTTACCTTGACCGCAAGGAGCCGCTGCCTGCCGATCTTGATGCGTTGCTCAAGACGAAGCAGATCACTGTCCCGTGGAAAGCCGATACGGACTGGCATGAACTCGTGCTCGTGACCGAAGGCGACGAGATGCGCCTCAGCCTCGACGGGAAACTCGTCGCCCGCCACCGCTCCGCCGGCTTCGCGCACCCGATGAAGCGCTGGTTCAGCTTTCTCGTGCCGAGCACCGTGTGGATCGACGACGTGAAGATTTGGAAGGTGAAGTGAAGCACAATCGACGTCCATGCCCACTCGCGTGACCCTTCGCCTCGTCTCCGTTAACCTTCTGATCTTTGCCGTCGGCGTTCCGGCTGCGCGCGCGGCGGCCGCGCCCGCGGGCGCGATGACGGAACGGCACCGCGCATTTCTCGCGAGCAACTGCCAAGGCTGTCATGGGCCCGAAAAGCAGAAAGGTAAATTCCGGGTGGATGATTTGCCGCTCACGATGGCCGATCTGCCCGCAGCGGAACGCTGGCAGAAGATTCTGAATGCGCTGAATTCTGGCGAGATGCCGCCCGAGGACGAGGCGCAGCCCGCGCCTGAGGCGAAGGCCAATTTCCTCGATGACCTGTCCCACGCGATGGTCGGAGCCCGGAAGCGACTCGCCGATCAGCAGGGCGTGATCGCCCTCCGCCGGCTCAACCGGCGCGAGTATGCCAACACGCTGCGCGATCTCCTCGGGGTCCACGTGGACGTGAGCGCGCTGCCCTCCGACACCGGCGGCCCCAACTTCGACACCGTGGGCGCCAGCCTGTTTGTGAACGGCAACCAGTTTGAAATTTACGAGGCGCTGGCGCAGGAGGCGCTCGAGGAGGCTTTCAACGCATCGATCGTCGGTTCCGCGCCGAAGAAATTGCGCTTTGAGGCGGAGCAGGCCCATCCGGCCTTTCTGAAGAAGAATCAGGAATCGCTCGAGGCCATTGACCGGATGAATCGCTGGATCAAGGCGGTGGATGACGCCGCCGCCAGCCCGGAGAACGCCACGCTCGTGGCTCGGCTCCGGAAAGACGCGCCAGCCGACGACGACCTGCGTTTCCACTGGCACAAGATCCCCGGCGCTCCGAGTCCGATGAATTTCGGCTTCAGCAAGGAGACCGAGGTCAACCCGCGGATCATCTACCGCCACCGGGACTACGTCGATTTTGTGCGCTACGACGAGTATTACCTGCGGCTGTCCGCACTCGACCGCGGCGCCTACTTGCCGGTCCGATCCAACACCCAGCCCTTCGGTTTTGGCGGCACCGGCATCGCCACCGAGCCGCGGTTTCCAATCCCGCGTGATTTTCCGGCGGGTGACTATGTGGTCCGCATCTGCGCTGGGGCCGCACCCGGCGCCCCCGCGGAGCGCCTCTTCCTCGACTTCGGACTCAAGGGGTCCTTCGTCGTCGGTACCGGCACGCCCGCGCGCAGCACCCATCACGTCACCGGCACGCTCGAGGCGCCGGAGGTGATCGAGATCCCGTTCACCCTCACGCGGGCGAACGTCGAGCAGAATCACCGCCAGCTCTTCGTTCGCGAACGAGGTTTTCTCAACCTTGCGAGATCCCAGCAGCAGTTCCGGGAGGCGGTCCAGCGGAACGGGCACGGGCCCGAAGTAGCGATCTGGATCGACTGGCTGGAGATCGAGCGACGGCCGGTAGCGCCGGAGACCCTGTCGCCCGGACTCCGCGCGCTGGATCTCCCGCTCGATGCCCGGGTGGCGGACGTTCCGCCGGAAAAACTTCGGGGCGCGCTTGCGCGGTTTGCGCAAGAGGCGTACCGCGGAATCCCGGCACCCGACGGACTGGTGGATCGCCTCCTGCGGCTCTACGACTCGCGCCGCGCGACCGGTGGCACCCATCGAGACGCTCTCAAGCAGGCTCTTGCCACCGTACTTTCATCGCCGCGCTTCCTCTACCGAGCCGAACCCGAAGCCGGCGCCGCGCGCCGCCCGCTCGACGGATTGGAACTCGCGACCCGGCTCTCCTATTTCCTCTGGGGCTCTCCGCCCGATCAAACGCTCCGCGACCTTGCGGCCGGCGGAAAACTCCGGCAACCGGAAATACTCGCGGCTCAGGCGGACCGGCTGCTCGACCACCCCGGTTCCGCACACTTCGTCCGCCCGTTTCTGGGCCAATGGCTGACCTTGGACCGCGTCGACCTGTTTCAATTCAACCAGACGCTCTATCCCAAGTTCGACGATGCCGTGAAGGCGGCCGCACGGCAGGAGGTCTACGAGACCTTCTCCGCCCTGCTGCGGGACAATGGAAGCCTCGGAGAATTGCTCAGCGCGGACCACGTAGTCATCAATGCGCTGCTCGCCGACTACTACGGAATTCCCGGGGTGTCGGGCGACGCGTTTCGCAAAGTGGCGCTGCCCGCCGGCTCTCCGCGCGGGGGCCTGCTCGGCATGGCGGCGATCATGGCGATGGGGAGCAACGGTCAGCACACCAATCCGGTGGAGCGTGGCGCGTGGGTGCTGCGCAAACTGCTCCACGAGCCGCCGCCGCCGGCCCCGGCCAATGTCCCGGAACTCGCGCGCCTCGGCGCCCAATTGCTCACCGCGCGCGAACGGCTCCAGCTGCACCAGCAGGAACCGCAGTGCGCTAACTGCCATCGCAAGATCGATCCCATCGGTTTCGGTTTGGAGAACTTCGATGCCGTCGGTCAATGGCGCACCACCGACACCTACCAGGCCCGGGACGAAGCGGGCAAACCGCTCCCGAATGCGAAGAAGACCTGGACCATCGACGCCGCGGGCGTGCTGCACAAGGGGCCCGCTTTCCGCGACTACTTCGAGCTGCGTGCGATCATCGCGGCGAAGCAGGAAAATTTCGCCCGCGGCTTCGCCTCCGCGCTGATCGAATACGCCCTCGGTCGGCCGTGCGGCTTCAGCGACGAGCCCCTCATCGCAACGATCGTCGCGCAGGCCGGGGCGAAGTCGCTCGCGACCCGCGAATTTGTTCACGCCTTGATCCGCAGCCCGGAATTCCTATCCAAATAAGCTCCCCACCATGAATGCGCCCCAAAATCGTCGCGGCTTCCTGCGCACCGGCACCGCCCTGATCGCCCTGCCCGTGCTCGAGTCGCTCGGCTTCCGCCGCTTCGCGTCGGCCGCGCCCGCGCCGGTCGCCGCCGCGCGCCCGAAACGCATGGTCTTTCTTGGCTTCGGCTGGGGCGTGACCGAACAATCATGGTTCCCCGACGTCGCGCAAAAAGGCGCCGGCTACACCTTGCCCTCCGGGCTCGCCCCGCTCGCCCGGCACAAGTCCGACTTCACGATTGTCCAAGGCCTCGTGAACAAGGACGTCTCCGGCGGCCACACGGGCAGCACCTTCTGGCTCACCGGCGCGAACGAGTTCGGCGCGCCGGGCCAGAGTTTCCACAACACCATCTCGGCCGACCAGATCGCGGCCGATTCACTCGGCAAGGCGACTCGGTTCGACTCTCTCGTCCTCGACTGTGGCGCGGCAGCGAATGCCTCGGGCCACGGGCAGGGGCTCTCGCTTTCCTGGGACGCTCGCGGTAAGCCGATGTCCGGACCCAAAACGCCGGTCGAGGCCTTCCACCGCCTCTTTGCGCAGGAAACCACGCCAATCGAGGTGCAAAAAACGATGCTCCGGCAACGCCGCAGCGTCCTCGACAACGCACGGGAGAGCGCCCGGGAACTGCAGCGCCAGCTCGGCAAGACCGACAATGCGAAGCTGGATGAATACTTTCAGAGCATCCGGGACATCGAGACCCGGCTCAGCCGCGACGAGCGCTGGCTGGGCGCACCCCGGCCCGCCCCGGGCTTACCAGAGCCGAAGCCCAGCCTGGCCGGCTACGAGGAGATTGCGCTCATGTATGACATCATGATCGCCGCCCTGCGCACCGACAGCACGCGCGTGCTGAGTTACCGGCAGCCGGTGTCGACGCTGCTCACCAGCCTCGATGTGCGCATCGACGCCCACACGATGAGCCACTATCTCGGCAAGGGCCCGGAATATTTGGAAGCCTCCGAGAAACGCGACCGAGCGCAAAGCGAGCTGCTCGCCGGCCTGCTGGACAAGCTGAAGTCGACCCAGGAGCCCGACGGCAGCTCCCTGTTCGATCACACGACGGTCGTCTACGGCAGCAACATCCGGACCGGCCACACCTTGGACAGTTGCCCCACGCTCCTCGCCGGCCGCGGCGCTGGACTCCGCCTCGGGCAAAACCTCGTTGTCGCGAAGGACACGCCGCTCTGCAACGCGTGGCTCACGTTGCTCCGGGGCTCGGGCGTCGCGGTCGAGCGCCACGGCGACAGCACCGGCGTGATCCCGCACCTCCTCGCCTAGTCCCTCGGGTGACCTTCGCACGTCATCACCCTGACAACCCAGGTTCGCCGCAATTCGTCTGCGCGCAGTCCTTCGTGCCCGGCCGTCGGCTTTACGGGAGAACACTCCGCGCGTCGTGAACCCGCCGGCCCCCTCATGAAACGTCGCCTTTGGTTTCTCGCCACCCTGGGGTTCACCGCGCTAGCGATGGCTGCGCCCGCGACCTACCATCCCGCCGTTCTGCCCAAAGGGTCCGACTACTTCGAACTGCGCGACGGCCTGGCCAACAGCCGGCGCACGTTCGAGCGCACGCACGCCGGGCGCGTGGTTTTCCTCGGGGGTTCGATCACGGCGGGCGGGGCCTGGCGGCAGCACACCTGCGACGAGCTCACGAAGCAATTTCCCGGGACGAAGTTTGTGTTCATCAACGCGGGCATCGGCTCGCTCGGTTCCGTGCCGCATGCGTTTCGTTTGGAGCGCGATGTCTTGGCGCACGGGCCGGTCGATCTGCTGTTCCTCGAAGCGGCGGTGAACGACACCTCCAACACCGCCGACCCCGCGCACATGCTGCGCGGCATCGAGGGCGTGGTGCGCCATGTGCGCACGGTGAGCCCGCAGACCGACATCGTGCAACTTCACTTCGTCATGCCCGAACACATGGCCGACTACAACGGTGGCAAGGTGCCCGCGTCGATCGTCCAGCACGAAAAGGTCGCGGTGGCCTATGGCAATCCGTCGCTGAATCTCTCGCGCGAAGTCACTGATCGGATCAACGCCGGCGAGTTTTCCTGGGACCAGGATTTCAAGAATCTCCATCCGTCGCCCTTTGGCCATCAGCTCTACGCGAACAGCGTCGCACGCCTGCTGAACGCTGCATTCGCACCGCCCCTGGCCGCGGCCGAAAAACCTCACCCGCTACCGGCGCCGATTGATCCCACGAGTTATTTTCGCGGACGTTTCGGCGACATCCGCGACGCGCAAAATATGCGGGGCTTCACGCTGGAAAAGGCCTGGAGGCCGGCGGACAAAAAGGGCACGCGTGCGGGATTTGTGGATGTGCCGGCGCTCGTCGGCACCGAGCCGGGCGCGGAATTTGAATTCAGTTTCGAGGGCACGGGCTGCGGTCTCTTCATCACCGCCGGGCCGGATGCGGGGCGCGTGGAGTTCAGCATCGACGGCGCGCCGTATCGGTCGATCGAAACCTACACGCGTTGGAGCCACTCCCTCCATCTGCCGTGGGCGGTGATGCTCGACGACACCTTGAAACCCGGGCGTCACGTCGCGAGGGTTCGCATTGCCCGCGACCATGACGCCAAGTCCACGGGCACCGCGCTCCGCGTAGTCCATCTCCTCCTCAACTGATCGATGAAACGTTCGTCCCTCCTCCTTTGCCTCGTCTTGTGGCCGCTCGTGGCCTTTTCCACCGCGGGCGAACCCCTCCGCGCGGACGACGGCATCCTTTTCTACGGCAACGCCATGGTCGAGCGCCTGCTCGAGTCCGGCGATCTCGAGGCCCGCCTGCAGCTCGCGCAGCCCGATAAAAAACTGCGGATTCGCAGTCTCGCGTGGACGGGGGACGAAGTCGGCTATCGCCTGCGCCCCGAAGGCTACGGGGAACACCTCAAGACCTTGCTCGCCGCTTGGCCCGCCCAGGTGGTCGTCCTAGGCTACGGCCTGAACGAGTCCTTCGCCGGTGCCCCGGGCCTCGCGGCGTTTCGCTCCCAATATCAGGTTTATCTCCGCGAAATCTCGCGGCTCCATCCGGGGGCGAAAGTGGTCCTCCTCGCGCCGATCGCCGTCGAGGAGCGCAGCGCGCCGAATGCCGCCGAGCGCAACCGCGACGTCGCGCGCTACACGCAGGCGATCGCCGAACTCGCCCGCGAACACGGCGCCACCTTCATCGATCTCTTTGCCGCCAGCCGCGACGCCTACGCCCGCGCCACCGGGCCGCTCACCACGCAGGGCATCCACCTCAACGCCGCCGGCACCCGCGCCATCAGTGATACGATTGCCCGCTCACTCCTCGGCGATGCCGCCCCTGGCGCGATCGAATCGCCCCGGCTCGCCGACCTCGCCCGCGCCGCTGCGCTGAAACACACCTACGTGGCCGAGCTCGTGCGCCCCAAGAACGGCGCGCTCTACTACGGGGTCCGCAAACGGCCCGAAGAGAACGCCGCCGAACTCCCGCGCTATCACCAACTCGTCGCGCAGGCCGACGCCATCGTGCACGACCTCGCGGCGAACCCGACGAAACGCTTCGCCGACTACCCCGCGCCGTCGTTGCCGCCGCTGCCCGAGGGCAAGACGACCACGTATCGGTTTCCCGGTGGCACCGTCCGCTCGCCGGCCGACTTGCAGCAGGAGCTCGTCGTCGCCGAGGGCTACGCCGTGAATCTCTTCGCCTCGGAGGAGCAGTTTCCCGAGCTGCGCAATCCCGTGCAAATGAGCTTCGACGCCCGCGGCCGCCTCTGGGTCGTCACGATGCCGTCGTTTCCGCACACGATTCCCGGCGAGCCACCGCGCGACAAAATCCTCGTCCTCGAAGATACCGACCGCGACGGCAAGGCGGACCAATGCACCGTCTTTGCCGACGGGTTCGACGCGCTCGACGGCGTCGCGTTTCACGAGCGCGGCGTGATCGTCTCCGCGCAGCCTCGGCTGCTGGTTTTGAACGACACCGATGGCGACGGCCGCGCCGACACCCGCACCGAACTCTTGCGCGGGATCGACGTCACCGATTCGCACCACGGCGGCATGGTGACCAGCGACCCGCTCGGCCATCTCCTGTTTTCGGACGGCGTCTTTCACCGCTCGCAGTTTGAAACGCCCTTCGGCGTCGTGCGCGGCATCGACGCCTCGACCTATCGCCTCAATCCCGCGACCGGCCGCATCACCACCGAATGGCAAAGCCTGACCCCGAATCCGTGGAAGATCTCGTTCGACCGCTACGGCAATATCTTTCAGCGCTACGGCGGGGGCCACGTCCTCGAGGGCGTTCCGCTCACTTGGACTCCGCTCGGCGTCTATCATCCCTATGGCAACGCCACGGTCCTCAACTATGCGAAGGGCTCGGCCCTCAGCGTGATCTCGAGTCCGAACTTTCCCGACGCGTTGCAACAGGGCATCGCCTCCGCCTCGCTGCTCGGCAGTTATATCGTGTCGCTCTCCGCCGTGAGCGCCGACGCCGGCCCCCTGGTCGCCGCCAATCGCCTCGACGTGCTCAGCTCCAAAAACAGCACGTTTCGTCCCGTTGACGTGGAGTTCGGTTTCGACGGTGGGCTTTACGTTTCCGACTTCTCCAGCCTCATCATCGGCCACGCCCAGCATGCCATGCGCGATCCCCAGTGGAATCACGTGCGCGGCCGCATCTGGCGCGTCGTGCACACCGGAAAATCCGTCGTGAAAGACTGGCCCAAGATTGAGGGCGCGCCGGCCGCCGGGTTGGCGGCGTTGTTGGCCCACCCGCAAAACATCGTCCGCCACCACGCCCGCATTGAGCTTCGCAAACTCGGGGCTGCCGCCGGGCCCGCCCTCGAAGCCTGGGTGGCGGCGCAGCCCCGCACGCAACCGCAGTTCGATCAAGCCCACCTCGAAGCCTCCTGGGTGCTCGCCGCCACCGGCGCGGTCCGCCCCGCGTGGATTTCCCACCTCGCCCGCTCCGCCGATCCCCTGATGCGCGCCGCCGCCGCCCAACTCGTCCGCCTCATGGTCGACCACCTGCCCGACGCCGTCGCCCGTCTCACCCAGGCCGCCGCCGATCCGCACCCCCGCGTGCGCATGGCCGCAATCAACGCCGTCGCCCATCTCCGCCCGGCGCACCCCAATTTCGACGCGGTGGTCGCCCATCTCCATCCGACCGAGCCCGCGGTGCAGCAGATGCTCACCGATCTCCGCGCGGGCACCAAACCCCTTAAGGGTCGCTCCGTGCCCGTCCTCACCGTCTCGCCTGCCTCACGCGTCGAACACTGGCAGGCCATCCGCACCACGTCCGTCGCCGAGCCGGCGCCCGCCGCGAAAACCACCCCGAAGCAGAAGGGCAAAGCGCCCGCGCCCACCGGCGGCACGTATCGCACCTTCATCGACGTCACCACCGCTCAGACCGCCGTGCTCAGCGTCAAACACGGCTACCTCGATATTTCCGTCAACGGCGTCCAACTCGCCTCCGCCGACAGCACCTACAGCACGGAGCAGCAAGTCACCTTCGACCTCACGCCCGGTTTGAACCCGATCGAGATCACCTATCGCCGTTTGCGCAACGTCCCGCCGCCCGTGTTCGTTTACGATTCACTGGGGCAACCGCTCGCCGGCGCGCGCTTCGCCGCCGATGCTCCCGCCCTCACCGCCATGGCCGCCGCCTGGGAAGAAGCCCACGCCGCCGATGCGGACGCCCTACGCGTCCAAGCGGTCCCGAACCAGATGCAATTCGCCCCGCGCGAACTCCGCGCCAAAGCCGGCCAGCCCTTGCGCATCGTCTTCGAGAACCCCGACTCCATGCCGCATAATTTCGTCCTCGTGGCCCGCGGGACCGAAGAAGAGGTCGGCGGGCTCGCAGATCAAATGGCGAGCGATCCCACCAGTCTTGCCAAGCACTTTATCCCGGCCTCGCCGAACGTTCTTCACGCGACGCCGCTCGTCAATCCCGGCGCCCGCGCCGAGCTCGTGTTCACCGCGCCCGCGCAACCCGGACGCTATCCCTACCTCTGCACCTTCCCCGGCCACTGGCGCATCATGCGCGGTGTGCTCGTCGTCGAATGACCCTTCGCCGGCGCAGCGCCGCGAGGAAAGCGTCGACGGGGCCGGGGCGGGTGACGGCGGCGGTCGTTTTGGCTCTCGGACGTGGCGCGCCAAGGGTCATGGGCTCGACCGAGGTAGACCTTCTGGTGGAGGTTCGCGGCGAGTTGGGCGTGCTCGGCTATTTTTTGCCGTGGTCGTAGGTCAGCGAGAGGCGCAATTGCGAGGGTCGATCAGCGAGTTCGCGCTCGAAGGCGGCGCGCCCGCTTGCGGTGTCTTTTTTCGGTAGGTGACAGGGGAGGAGGAGGCGGGTGGGGCGCTCGTCCCTCAGCCGCGCGGAGCCCGGCAACTCAGGCCAAACTCAGGCCAGAGAGCCTGTTTCCGGTGTCTTTTTGGGCCAGGGCTGGCCGCGTCAGAGGAAACACGCCCGGAGCCAAATTTCGGCGTGGAGCGAGGCGAGCACCCGGAAAAGGGCAATTGACCGTTCTGCCGAAAACTCGGCTTGGCAAGCGGGGTTCGACCCCCGCCCCGGCGCCAGTTTCAGAGGCACGTCGAAACCACGGGACGGATCCGGCACGGAAGGAAGGAGGGAGGCGCCGTTGGGCGCGCAACGCGGTTTTCACCGTTCATCGGTTAATCACTCCGACGAACCGTCGCTTCACCGCCGAGCCCGACGTGAATGCCGCCCCATCGCGCCCTGCGCCGGGTCGGTCGCCGCAGACTCTGTCAAAGGGCACAGGACAGGGGCTGCCGGCGGCGTTGGCCGCGGCGAAGGCCACCGTGGGCGTGGCAACGAGGAGCGGGATGCGGCGGGTTTTCATGAGCGGGGCGAGGCGCAGCGGAGCATGCGGGCGGCGAAGTCGCGCAGGAAGTCCTCGCGCCAACGGCTGATGTGGCGCGCGCCCGGCTCGCTGCCCTCCGCGGCGGCCGGATCCGGATCGTCGGTCCACCACTGGGGATAAAGGGTCGAGGGTTGGCGGGCGCGCTCGGGCGCGGGCATTTGGGTGGTGAAGCCGCCGCTCAGGCCGTCGAGCCCGGGGACGGTGCCCTGGAGACTGTAAGTCCACGTCTTCGCGTCCTTGGGCGACACGACAAAATGCCAGGCACCGGCGTCGTCGGGAAAGCCAGTAAATTTTTGGCGGTTGAGCACCAGGCTCGCCTCGGCGCCAGCTGGCGCGGGCCCGGTCGGGCGGTAAACGAGGTCGATGATCGCGTAGGTTTCGACGATATCGGCCGCGGTCGGGGCCCGGTCGAACACCGAGCGCGGCCGGTCCCAGGCGCGGACGAAGCGGCCGCCCCACGAGTCGCTGGCGGGATTTTCCGGCGTCGCGCCGAACAGATACGCGAGGGACGGGGTGTCGCCCATTTTGATTTTGTCCGCGATGGTCGCGAAGTAGGTGCCGAGTGCGCCGCGGCCCTTGACGTGCTCCCGCACAAATGCGGCGTTCTCCAGCTCGCCGGTCTGGTTGCCCCCAAGAAACCAGCCGCGGTAGGTGGCGTTGGCTTCGATGATCCAAAGGTCGCGGTGTTCCCGGGCGATGTAGTCGTAGGCCGTCGCGGACCATTTTTTGTTGGGACCGCCAATGAAGTAGACGTGGAGCTTCGCCTTGATCGCCGGCTCGTCGTGCAGCGCCTGCGCGAGATCGTCGATCCCACCCCACACGAGCAGCCAAAGCGGGCGCGGATCGTCGCGCTTCGCGCACCGAATAATCCAGTCGGAGCCCGCGGTGCGCTCGCCCCAGCCGCGGAGATCGGCGGAATCGAGACCGCCCTGTTTCGTGAGGCCGCGGAGGGTGTCGGGGGACGGATAGTGGTCGGAATACGTGCGCAGGTTAGGGTAGTCCTTCGCGTAGGCGTCCACGATTTTCAGGATGTTTTCCTGGCGATTCCGCGCGGCGCCCCAGGGCGATGCGATCATGCCCTCGAGATCGATGCGGTCGGCGTAGACGAGCAGGTGGACGAACGACTGGAAGTCGTCGAAGTCGGTGCCACCGATGTCGGAGGAGACAACGACGCGTGGCCGCGGGTTCGTGGGCGACGCCGGGCAGGATGTCGCGAGCAGGGCCGCGAGGGCTCCGAGGGAAAAGAGGAAGGGAGCTTTCATCGGAATTCGCACCCGGTGGCGTTGAGTTTGTCGGTGGCGACCGCGAGCCAAATCAGTGCCGCGGCCAGAGGCGGCGGGCGCGAGGGCGGGGCGGCGGACCCGCCTAAAATGAGGGTCGCGGTAAATCGGCCGGGCGAAGACACCCCGCACCGCCGCTGGACCGTGGGCGGCGATCCGTCGCTACGGCCCGGGGCCCGGCGCGCCGCGACCGCGACCGCGCCGCGCTGCGGCCGTTACGACCGGCGGAACACGCCGCTGGATGCGATCAGGCCGCGCCGCGTGGCGACGGATGCCCGGCGAGATCGATCTGCTCGACGATTTCGACGCCGTAGCCGTCGAGGCCAATGATTTTTCGCGGATGCTGCGTGATCAGGCGGATGCGGGTCAGACCCAGGGTGCGCAGCATCTGCGCACCGATACCGTAATCGCGCAGGTCCATCCCCTGATGGGGCTCGGGGCGGCCGGGGGTTGGGGCGATTTTTTGCAGCAGGGCTTCTTCCCGGTTCGCGGGTTGCATGTAGAGCAGCGCGCCGGCGCCCTCCGCGGCGATGGCCCGCAGGCTGGTGCCGAGGACGTCCTTGGCCTCGCCGGCCCATTGGGCGCGAAACACGTCACTCAAGACGTTGGCGGTATGGACCCGCACCAGCACTGGCTTGGTCCCGTCGGCGGAACCCAGGGTGAGGGCGAGATGGGTCCGCTTGTCGATCCGGCTCTGAAAAACGTGGACGCGGAACGTGCCGTAGTCGGTCGGGAGATCGCTCTCGCCGATTTTCTGGATTAGGCTTTCGCGGCGCAACCGATACGCGATCAGTTGTTCGACCGAGATCATTTTCAGGCCGAACCGCCGGCGGAATTCGACGAGCTGGGGGAGGCGCTGCATCGTGCCGTCCTCGTTCACCAGTTCGCACAGAACTCCGGCGGGGGGCAGGCCCGCGAGGAGGGCGAGATCCACGGCCGCCTCCGTGTGGCCGGCCCGCTCCAGCACCCCGCCGGGTTTGGCGCGGAGCGGAAAGACATGGCCCGGCTGCACCAACTGCTCGGCGTGCGCCGCGGGATCGGCCAGAATCTTGATCGTCACGTAGCGGTCATACGCGCTCACTCCGGTCGAAATCCCCGCGCTGGCGTCGACACTCACGGCAAAATCCGTGCGTTGCACCTCGCGGTTGCGCGCGACCATGGGGCCGAGTTGCAGGCGGTCGAGCTGGTGGCCCAGCATGGGCACGCACACGATGCCGCTGCCGTAGCGGATCATCATGTTGACCGTCTCCGGGGTGGCCTTGGAGGCGGCCATAATGAGGTCGCCCTCGTTTTCGCGGTCGGCGTCGTCCGAAACGACCACGAGCTCTCCCGCGGCGATCGCGGCGATGGCGGCTTCAACGGTGTCAAAGGTATGGTCGGCAGACATGGGTCGCGGAACCGTAGGGAGATGCGTGCGGCGTGCGCAACCCATTGTTGGGCGACCGAGGGGGCCGCGGGGCGGGCCAAAGCCGGCGAGGGCCCGGGCGTGGCCGTTGCGGATGCGGACGAATGGCGGATTTCCTTGGTGCGTCGGTCGGCGTGGGGCACGTTGCGTTGATCGTCCGTCGCGGAGCCTTCGATCGAGATTTCCCGGGAGCTGGCGCGGGGGTTTCACCGGCGGGCGATGCTGCTCGATCCGCCGGCGCGCACGGTGGCGGACGCGCGGGTGCATCACGGATACATCCCAATCGACCGGATCAATGGGTGCGGGCGGATGCACGAACTGATCGTGCGCAATCGCGTCGCCGGCTAGCGCGAGGGCGACCTGATGTGGCACCTCCAGGGCGGTGGCCCGCCGTTGGCTGCGGAGGCACGCGTCGCTTTCGAGCATCATCTGCCGTCCACCGGTAGTCTCGTCGCCTTCGGGCTCGCCGGTCGACCGCATTGGTGGGTCGCCATGCGGATGCGCCCGCAACGCACCAGCGCGTGGTCAGATCGCCTATCGCCCCGGCAAAACCCGCTCGGCGACCGGATCCGGCGGAAATAGGTGGTTGCTTCCCGCCGGGTCCGGCGCGGCCACGCGTTGAAGCACGCCGTCGGTCCGCTCTGGAAATTTCCCGGCCTGGCCGCGGGCTGGGCGACGCCGCGGCGGGGCGCCTAAGCCGGCGGGCGGGGCGAAGGGGCCGACACAGAATAGGTCGCCGAGTTTTTCGAATCTTCGACGATTTCGACCGCGGTGAGAAAGGCGCGACCGGCGGAGGTGTCGTCGATCATGGGGCTGAAAACAGCGAACAGGTGCCGGGCCATGTCTTCGCAGGAGCCGTTCGGCACCACGGAGGGTTTCCAGAGGGCGCGTCCGCCGACCTGGAGGAGCGCTTCGCGCAGCGGGTCTTCGGGGCTGAAGACGCAGGCATGGTCGAGGGTTTCGTCGATCCAGCGCTGAAGGAATTTCAGTTTCCCGAAATCCATGACAAAGCCGTTTTCATCGGGGGCGTGGCAGCCGAAGGTGAGCGTGATCGACCCATTGTGGCCGTGGATGAGCGCGCAATGACCGTCGTGGCGGTGCTGGCGGTGCGCCCAAGGAATGTCCGAGTAGGTTTTCTGGCAGGTGGTCATGCGGGTGCGGCCGGATTAGCGGCGGAGCGCGGGCGAGGGATGGTGCGGCATGAACAGGCGCAAAGGAGGGCGGAGAGCTTGGCGTCGGGCGCGGGGCGCAGTCACTAGGAAAGCGGACGGCCGGCTGGAGGGGAGTGGAGTGGCTGGCTGAGCCGCGCGCGGAGCGCACGGCCCAGCCGGGGACACTGAGCGCGGCAGGAAACAGCGAGGTGTCCCGGAGTGGGAGGGTGACCGTGCCGAAAGTTGCGCGGCGACTTGTCATGCGGCGGTTCGTGCGCCACAGAGGAGGTGATGTCACGGAATCGCCCCCTCCTGATCGCGCGTTCGCTCGGCCGGTTGCTGCCGGCCTTGCTCGTCGGCGTCTGCCCGAGCGAGGGACGGAGTGCCGCGCCGGCGGTCGCGGATGGGACCGTGCCGGCGGCGATCGATTTCAACCGCGATATCCGGCGGGTATTGTCGGACAATTGCATCCAGTGCCACGGACCCGACGCGCAGGACCGCAAGGGCAGCAAGGCCAGCCGGGGCGGGCTGCGGCTCGACACCCGCGAGGGCGCCCTCGCGGTGATCGACGACTACGCGGCGATTGTGCCGGGCGATCCGGCGAAGAGCGAACTCTACCTGCGGATCACGACGGACGACGAAAACGACGTGATGCCGCCGGCGGACTCCGGCAAAAAACTCACCGGGCGCGAAAAAGCGCTGCTCAAGGCCTGGATCGAGCAGGGCGCGACCTACGCGCCGCACTGGTCTTATGTGGTGCCGGTGCGGCCGCCGCTGCCGCCGGTGAGCGACACGGCTTGGCCGTCGAACGCCCTCGACACGTTTGTGCTCAGTCGCCTCGACCGCGAATCGTTGCGGCCCGCGCCGGAGGCGGACCGGCCGACGCTCGCGCGCCGGGTCGCGCTCGACCTGACGGGGTTGCCGCCGGCGCCCGAGGCGGTGAAGCGTTTCGTGGACGACGGTGCGCCGGGGGCGTACGAGCGGATGGTCGACCGCCTGCTGGCGCAGCCGGCGTTTGGGGAACACTGGGCGCGGCTCTGGCTGGATCAGGCGCGCTATGCGGATTCGGCCGGCTACGCGGACGATCCGTTGCGTACGATCTGGGCCTACCGCGACTATTTGATCCGGGCCTTCAACGCCAATAAGCCGTTCGACCAGTTCACCACCGAACAGTTGGCGGGCGATTTGCTGCCGCATCCGACCGAAGAGCAACGGATCGCGACCGCCTTTCACCGCAACACGCCGACGAACAGCGAGGGCGGCACGATCGACGAGGAGTTTCGCAACGTCGCGGTGGTCGACCGCGTGAACACCACGATGACGGTGTTCATGGGTTCGACGATGGCGTGTGCGCAGTGCCACACGCACAAATACGACCCGTTTACGCAGGAGGATTATTTCCGGTTGTTCGCGATCCTGAACAATACGGCCGACGAGGATCGCAAGGACGAGGCGCCGGTGCTCGCGCTCTACACGCCGGAGCAAAAAGAGCAGCGGCAACGGTTCGAGACAGAGATCGGCGTGCTCGAGAAAACCGTGCGCACGCGGACGCCGGAGCTGTTGGCGGACCAGCCGGCCTGGGAGGCCCGCTTCGCCGCGCCGCTCGTGTGGCAAACGCTCGCGCCCACGGAGCTTAAGGCGAAATCCGGGGCGGCGATGGCCCGCGCGGCCGACGGCGCGATTCGCGTGGAGCGAAAAGGCGAGACGGACATTTATACCATCGCGGCGACGGTCGGCGCGGAGCAGACGCTGACGGGGCTGCGGCTCGAGGCGTTGCCCGACGAGGCGTCGCCGGGCCGGGGGGCCGGGCACGGTGCCGGGGAATTTGTCGTCACGCGGGTGTTGGCCTCGGTCACGGCGGCGGGGCAGCGCGAGGTGGCGGGGCGGTATCTGCGCATCGAGCTGTCGGGCAAGGACCGGATCCTCTCGCTCGCGGAGGTGCAGGTGTTTGCCGGGGGCGATAATCTCGCGTCCGGCGGGATCGCGACCCAGAGCAGCACGGCCAACGAGGGCGCGGCGAAGCTCGCGATCGACGGCAAGACGAACGGGAATTTTGAAAAGGGCAGAACCGCGACGCACACCGAAAAGTCGGATAACCCCTGGTGGGAACTCGACCTCAAGAGCGGGCAGGCGGTCGAGCGGGTGGTGCTCTGGAATCGCACCGAAGCCAAGCTGGGCGCGCGTCTGGCCGGCGCCCGCGTCGCCCTGCTCGACGAGGAGCGCACGGTCGTATGGGAGTCCGCCGTGGACCAACTTCCGAAACCGACCACGGAGTTTGCCGTCAGCGGGGCGAAGACGATCCGTTTCGCGTCGGCCCAGGCCGACTTCACGCAGGAAGGCTACGCGGCGGACTCGGTGTTGACCGCAAGGGCGGGGAAGGAAAAGGGGTGGGCGGTGGGCCCGCCATCCGGCCGCGCCCACACGCTGGTGTTGCTGCCGGAGGTGCCGGTCGTGCTGCCGGCCGGCGCGAAGGTCACGGTGACGATCGAGCAGTTGTCCAAGAAGAAGCATCACACGCTCGCCCAACTGCGGCTCGCGGCGACGGACGACAGTCGGGCGGCGGAAATCACGCGGACGCCCGCGGCCGTGCTCGCGGCGCTGGGGACCCCGGAGCCGGCGCGGAGCGACGGGCAGCGCGAGCGGGTGACCGCCCACTACGTGACGGTGGCGCCGGGGTTGGAGGCGGAGCGACGGCGACTGGCGGAGGTGATCAAGCAGCGCGAGGGCGTCAAACCGTTCACCACGGTGCCGGTCCTAGCCGAGTTGGCGGCGGACAAGAGCCGCAAGACGCACGTTCAGCGGCGCGGTAACTATCTCGACCTCGGCAACGAGGTCACACCGGGCGTCCCCGGGGCCCTGCACGCCCTGCCGGCCGGCGTGGCGCCGGACCGCCTCGGCCTCGCGCGGTGGTTGGTGGACGCAAAAAATCCGCTCATGTCGCGGGTCGTCGCGAATCTGTTTTGGGAATCGATTTTCGGTTCGGGATTGGTGCGCACGAGCGAAGATTTTGGGAGCCAAGGCGAGCCGCCGTCGCATCCGGAGTTGCTCGACTGGCTGGCGGTCGAGTTTCGCGAAAGCGGCTGGGATGTGAAGCACCTGTTGAAACTCATGGTAACTTCGTCGACCTACCGGCAGTCGTCGCGGATTTCCCCGGAAGCGCTCGCGCGCGACAGCGACAATCGTCTGCTCGCGCGGGGCCCGCGGTTCCGGTTGTCGGCGGAAATGATCCGCGACCAGGCACTCGCGGTGAGCGGCCTGCTGAGCGGCAAAATGCTGGGGGCGCCGGTGAATCCGCCGCAGCCGAAAATGGGTGTGGCGGCCGCGTTCGGCTCGGGCCTCGACTGGGAGAACAGTGTCGGCGAGGACCGCTACCGCCGCGGGCTCTACACCGCGTGGCGGCGTTCGAATCCCTATCCGTCGATGATCACGTTCGACGCGCCGAGCCGGGAGGTGTGCACCGTGCGGCGCGAACGCTCGAACACGCCGTTGCAGGCGCTGGTGACGCTCAACGATCCGGTTTACATCGAGGCGGCGCAGGCCCTCGCGCGTCGCATTGCGGTCGTGGACGGTTCCCCGGCGGAGAAACTGGACCACGGTTTCCGGCTCTGCCTCGTCCGCGCGCCGCAGCCGAAGGAGCGCGACGCGTTGCTCGCGCTCTATACGCGGACGCTCCGCCGCTTCGAGGGCGAGGCGGCCCAGGCGCTCGCCGTCGCGACGAATCCGCTCGGGCCGTTGCCCGAAGGCGCCGACGTGGCGGCGACGGCGGCCTGGACTGTGGTGGGCAACGTGCTGCTGAATCTGGATGAGTTGCTCATGAAACCGTAGGCCACGTCTTTTCCGCCATGCATCCCTATCTCTCGTCCCTGCAGCACAGCACGCGCCGCCATTTTTTAAAGGAGTCGGCGGCGGGGCTCGGGGCGATCGCCCTCGGCTCGCTGCTCGGGCGCACTGCCCACGCGGCGCCGCTCGCGGCGACGAACCCGCTGGCGGCGCGGCTGCCCCATTTTGCGGCGAAGGCAAAGCGCGTGATCTATCTTCACCTCACGGGCTCGCCGCCCAATCTCGACCTGTTCGACTACAAGCCGGAGTTGGTGAAGCGCGACGGGCAGGATTGCCCGGACGCGTTTGTGAAAGGGAAGAAATTCGCGTTCACGGCCGGCACGCCGAAGCTGATGGGCAGCCCGCGCACCTGGGCGCAGCACGGCGCGGGCGGCCACTGGCTGTCGGACGCGATCCCGCACCTGCACACGGTGGCGGACGACCTGTGCATCATCCATTCGATGAACACGGACCAGTTCAACCACGCGCCGGCGGAGTTGCTGCTGTTCACCGGTTCGCCGCGGCCCGGGCGGCCCTCGATGGGATCGTGGGTGACCTACGGGCTCGGCACGGAGAACCAGAATCTGCCCGGCTTTGTTGTGCTGATTTCCAGCGGGGTGCAGCCGAACGGCGGGAAGAATTCCTACGGCAGCGGTTTTCACCCGTCGGTGTTTCAGGGGGTGCAGTGCCGGTCCAAGGGCGATCCGGTGCTCTACGCGTCGGACCCCGAGGGGTTCACGCGCGAGCTGCGTCGCGACAGTCTGGATGCGTTGCAGGCGCTGAACGAGCTCCAGGCGAGCGCGCTCGGCCATCCGGAGACGCGCACGCGTATCGCGCAATACGAACTCGCCTACCGCATGCAGGTGTCGGTGCCCGAGGTCATGGACATTGCGCGGGAAAAGCCGGCGACGATCGCGGCCTACGGGGCGCAGCCGGGCGAGTCGAGTTTTGCGAACAACTGCCTGCTCGCGCGCCGGCTCGTGGAGCAGGGCGTGCGCTTCGTGCAGCTCTTCGACTGGGGCTGGGATTTTCACGGCACGAGCGAGAAGGAGGACATCCGCGGCGGCCTGACGAAGAAGTGCGCGACGATGGACCAGCCGGTGGCGGCGTTAATCAACGACCTGCGGCAACGCGGGCTGCTCGACGAGACGCTGATCGTGCTCGGCGGCGAGTTTGGCCGCACGCCGTTCCGCGAGGGGCGCACGGCGGCGGGGGAGATTCTCGGGCGCGACCACTATCCGGATTGCTACACGATGGTGTTGGCCGGCGGCGGGATCAAAGGCGGGCTGTCCTATGGCGAGACGGACGAACTCGGCTTCAACGTCACGAAGGACAAGGTGCACGTGCACGACTTGCAGGCGACGATTCTGCACCAGCTCGGTTTCAACCACGAGCGGCTGACGTATCGCTTCGAAGGCCGCGACTACCGGCTGACCGACGTGCACGGGAGCGTGGTGCAGGGGCTGCTGGGATAAACGGCTGTGGTGCGAAGGCCGTCCGGAATTACGGGTGGGCGATGGCTTTGACGGTGCCGCTCGAGACGTAGCGGGGGAAGATCAAGTTGGGCTCGGGCCGCAGGTAGCCTTGGCTGACCATCTGGGCCATCAAGCGCGAGAGGCGGTGCGCAAAGGTCTCGTCGTGAAAACGGTAGTGCGAGATGGCTTCCTCGAAGAGATGGTCGGAGTCGCGGGCGATAAGTGAGACGGCATCGGGCACGGTCAGGCCCCGACGGAGGAGATACACGAGCACGGCGAGGGTATGCGTCGGTTTGGCGACCAGCAGGGCGGTGGGCGGGAGGGGCGACGCGAAGAGTGCATCGAGCTTGGCGGCGAGGTTCGTGGCGGTGCCGTTGTGGCGAACGATGCGAGCCTCGGTGGCGTCGCGCCCGTGGGCGCATCCTTCGCGGAAGCCTTCTTCGCTGGCGAGGTCACCGGCCACCCCAGAGTGCGGTACGATAAACGCGAGACGGCGGTGGCCTTTGCCCCGGAAAATGCCGGCGGCGTGGCGACAGACGGAACGGTAGTCGACGTCGAGAGACGGCAGTTTCACCTCGGCGTGACACGAGCCGAGCACGAGGGCGGGAATTGAGTGGGTCGCAAACCACTCCTGCAGTTCCTTGCTCAGGGAGAGCAGGACGCAACAGAACACGCGATTTTGACGGACAAAGGTTTCCAGTTTGCGTTGCTGGGCTTTGGCACTGCGCATCTGGCAGACGAGCGTCTCGGTCGTGAAACCGTGCTCCGTCAGGTGAGCGCGCATTTCGCTGATGCCTTGGTAGGCCGTGAGCGACGTCTGCAAAATGGGGGTGTGGGAGACGAGAACAACCAGACGGCTGGCGTTCGCGGAGGGGCGCGGGTTCTGTCCGATCAGGCGGTTGCGCCGGCCTTGGTGAATCTCGATGAGTCCCTCCTTCGCGAGCAGTTGCAGGGCAGTGCGCACGGTGGGACGGCTCACCTGAAACAGTTCGCAGAGGCGCCGTTCGCTCGGCAGCGACTCCTGCCAGACGCCCTCGGTCACGGCCTTCCGGATCGCGGCGGCGGATTGTGCGGCCAATGATTGCCGCTTCGGCAATTCCAAGACTCCCGGTGGGCTGCTCATGTTTACTTACCAGTGATAACATCTAGTGCCCGCGGCGATAGCGTTTTTGCTGTGTCACATGAATGTGTCCCTGCCCGTTTCCATTTGGTCCGCCGTCCCGACGCCGCTCACCGCAGATCTGAAGGTCGATGAAGCCTCCGTGGAGCGGATGATCGAGGCCGCCGTGCAAGAGGGCACGGAGGGGCTCTTCGTGGCCGGCACCTGCGGCGAAGGTCCGTGGCTGCCTGATCGCGAGCGCCGGCGGATGATGCACGCGGCGGTGCGCACCGCGGGCGGACGGCTGAAGATCGCGGCGCAAGTGTCGGACAACTCCGTGCCGCGCATCCTCGACAATGCCGCGATGGCGGCGGAGGCCGGGGTAGACTTTGCGATCATCGCCCCGCCCGCGACGCTGCTCAACGCCACGCCGGACCGGGTGACGGCGCTGTTTGTCGAAGCGGCTTCGCGCTGCCCGCTGCCGGTGGGGATCTACGATCTCGGCAAAATTCGCCCGATCATGATCCCCGAGGATCGGTTGCAGGAAGTCTACTCGTTGCCGCAGGTGAAGCTCGTGAAGGACAGTTCCGGCTCGCCGGAACGTCGCGCGATGGCGCTGGCGGCTCGGGCCGCGAAACCGGGGCTGCGGCTCTTCAACGGCGACGAATTTCGCTGCCTCGAATACCTCCTGGCCGGCTACGACGGATTTATGTTCGGTGGAGCGGCGGCGGTGATGCCGCAGCTGAAGCGCATCGTCGCTCTCGTCGCGGCGGGCGACAGGGCAGCGGCGACGCAGGTGGAAGCGGAAATGAAGGAAACGCTGTTTGGTATCTACGGTGGGAAATCCATCGCGTGCTGGTTGACGGGCTTGAAGCACTACATGGTGCGGCGTGGGCTTTTCACGACATCAGCGAGTTTTCTCGGCTATCCGCTGACCGACGAGTGCCAAGTCACCATCGACCGCTATCTGGCGACGCGGTAACGCGAGGGAAATTGCTGGACGGCCGACGCTCCGCGCTGTCACCCCATCTCTCATCCCATGAATACTCCGAGCATGCTGGCTGGCGGTCCCCGTGCGATTGTCACAGGTGGTGCGACCAATATCGGCCGGGCCATCACCGAAGCCCTGTTGGCGGCCGGCGGTCGCGTGGTGATCGGTCAGCGCAATATCGCAGCGGCCTCCGCACTGGTTGAGCGCTACGGCGACCGGGTGATTCCGCTGCGGGTCGACGTGAGTGATCCGGCGGCGTGCCGACGATTCGTCGATGCGGCGGCAGCGGCGCTCGGCGGGCTCGATGTGCTGGTGAACAACGCCGCGGTCACCGGAGCTTCGGCGATCGCGAAGCTGGCGGACATCACGCCGGAGCATTTTGAAAACGTCGTGCGCGTGAATCTGGGCGGGGTGATCTTTTGCTCCCAGGCGGCCGTGCCGCACCTGAAGGCTTCGGGGGGGGGCGTGATCGTGCACATCTCGTCGGTGAACGCGGTGCGTCCGCAGATGGGCGCGCTGGTGTATGCGGCGACGAAGGCGGGGCTCACTTCGGTGACGCAGTCGATGGCGAAGGAGCTGGCGGCGGACGGAATTCGCGTTGTGGCGATCGCGCCGGGCGACATCGCGCTCGATCACGCAACGGAGACGGACGCGGCGATTGCCGCGAAAGGCGCGGGCGGTGATGTGGTGAATCAGACGCCACTCGGTCGCGGTCGCACGGCGGATATCGGCGAGACGGTGGCTTTTGTGTGTTCGCCGGCGGCCCGGTTTGTCACCGGCGTCACGTGGGTCGTTGACGGTGGTTTGCTCGCATGAGGCTGCGCTCAGATCGGCGCGAGGGTGCAGAGTGCGTCGCCCTTGCGCACGGAGCGCTGAATGCGCCCCATGACGATGCGGCCGGAGCGTTCGGCGCGGACGATGGTGGCGCCGAGGTTTTCCAAAGCGTGCACGGTGCCGAGGACTTGGCCGCGGCGGACCCGGGCACCGACTTTCGCGGTAGGCACGAAGAGCCCGTTGTGCGGCGCGGGGTGGTGAATTTGGAGGTGGGCTTCGTCGGCGTCTTTGGTCGTGCGCTGGATTTGGGTGCGCAATTTCGCGGGGTGTCTGGCTGGGATAAATTCAAGGGCGGCGAGCAGGTGGCGCAGGCCGCGGCTGAGGTTGCGGAGGTCGCACGGGTCGACAGCGCCGGTGCCGCGGCACTCGACGTAAATGGCGGCGATATTGCGGGCATGGGCCGCGCTCAGCGTGCGGCCCGGCAGGAACGGGCCGTCCCAGCACCAGAAGGCGTCGAAGCACGCGGCCATGGCGCGCTGCGTGCGGTTGATGGACTTTTCGTGGGTGATGAAGCCCGTCCAGGGCAGCAGTTCGTAGGCGCGGCCGGCGCTGTGCAGATCGACGTAGTGCGTGACCTGAGCGAGGAGTTGGTTGTCGAAGAGGTGGGCGAGGCGCTGCGTGACCGAGCCGCGGGCGTCGCCGGGAAAAGCGCGGGCGAGGTTGACGTCGTCGGCGGGATTCGCGCGGAGGCCGGCGTAGAACGCGCCCTCGTTCAGCACGGGCACCATGACGACCGTGCCGCGGAGATTTTTCGGGCGCCAGTCCTCGGCCCATTGGCGGAGCAGAGTGGGGCCTTCGTATTCGTCGCCGTGCGTGGCGCCGTTCAGCAGGAGCACGGGACCGGGCTGGGCGCCCTGCCAGATGAAGGCCGCAAAGCCGACGCCACGGACGGAGAATCGGCGCGGGTGAAAGCCGGGCGGGAGCTGCTTAAGATCGACGGAAAATTTGGAATTGGAGGAACCCATGGCTAAAGGGAAAAAGACTACGGAGAAACCGAACACACGCAGCAAGCGCCGCGGCGCACAACCGCGCGCGACTGGCCAACGCAAACAACCAGTGGCGCGCTGGACGACCGAGGGTGCGCGCAAGCTTCTCGTGTTGGAGAACGCGTTTTGTCGCGTGGCGCTCTGGCCCGAAATGGGCGGGGCAATTGTGGGTTACGTGGAGGTGGCGAGCGGTGTCGATATCATGTGGCGAAATGCCTACGGGCAGCCGGCGCGGACCCGGCCGCTCGACCAGCCGATGCGCAGCGGCAGCGATCTCTATGATGTGATGGACGGCAGTTGGTATGTGTCGCTGCCGAACGGATTTTTCGCGGGCGACTATTTCGGCGCGCCAATCGGGACGCACGGTGAGCTGCGCAGTCTGCCTTGGGCAGTGACGGAGATTGCGACGACGAAAAATGAGCTGCGCGTGACGTTGGTGGGGCACTCGGTGCGCACGCCGCTCGTCTACCGGCGCGAGCTGACGCTGCGGCGCGACAGCGGGCTGATGCAGTGGCGCGAGACGCTGGAGAATCGCTGGGCGGAGCCGCTGCCGGTGGCGTGGCTCCAGCATCCGACGTGGGGCGGGCCGCTCCTCGACGGCGCCCGCTTGATCACGCCGGCGCGCACGGTGCGGGTGTTTAAGGCGGACGATCCGAGCGGGATGCAATTGGAGTCGGGTTATACCGGGAAGTGGCCGATGGTGCCGGAGCGCGAGGGCGGCGAGCTGCGCGATTGCAGCGTGGTGGCGGCGGCCGGCAGCGGACGCGATCACTCGGTGCAGCTGACGGATTTCGAGGCGGGCTGGGGCTGCGTGTGGAACGAGCGGCGCGGGCTCGGGTTCGGCCTGGAGTGGGAGTTGGAAAAATTTCCGTATGCGTGGTCGTGGAACAGCGGCGGCGGCGTTAAGCAATACCCGCTGTGGGGCGAGGGGCATATCATCACGCTGCAGCCAAGCACGTCCCCGGTCGGGCGTTGGCCCGATCTCTTGCGCGACGGCGCGGTGCTCACGGTGCCGGCACACGGCAGCGTTTCGACCACGATGACGACGGGCTTTGTTAAGTCGGCCAACGGACCGTGGTCGACCGGGGAGGGCGCCCCATGAATCTCTGGCAACATGCCGACAAGTGGGGTGCACCGCCGATCGAAGATGCGGTGACGCTCGGTGAAGGTGGCACGCCGCTCGTGCGTTCGCGCGTGATCGGGCCGGCGCTCGGGTTGAAAAATCTCTGGTTCAAGATCGAGGGCGGCAACCCGACGGGTTCCTACAAAGACCGTTTTGCGGCGGCGGCGGTCACGCACTTGAAACGCGACGGACGGGTGGCGTGCCTCGGCACCTCGAGCGGTAACACGGGCGCGGCGCTCGCGGCGTATTGTGCGCGCGCGGGGATTCGGTGCTTCCTCGCCATCGTGGAGGGCGCGCCTGAGGGCAAACTGCGGCAGATGCGCGCCTATGGGGCTCAGCTGATCCGCATCAAAGATTTCGGGGCATCGCCGGCGGTAATCGATGCGGTGATGGCGGGACTGCGCGGGCTCGCCGATGAAGTCGGCGCGGGCTTCGAGGTGAGTGCGTTTTGTTTTTCGCCCCGTGGTATGGCCGGGGTGCAGACGATGGGACTCGAAATCGCCGAGGCGCTGGCGGGGCAGCGGTTCAGTGTTTTCAGTCCGGCCGGCGGCGGCGGGCTAACGCTGGCCGTCGCGCGCGGCGTGAAGACGTGGGGCGGCGCGGGCTGTGTCCATTGCGTGCAACCGGTGGGCAACGACACCATTGCGACGGCGTTGCGCGCGGGGCGGCACCACGCGGCGGCGATGCGGTCGACGACGGCGATCAGTGGTCTGCAGGTGGGCAGCGTGCTCGATGGGGACGAGGTGATCGCAGCGTGCCGCGGACTCGGCGGAACGGGCTTCGTGGTGGCGGATGAGACCGTATGGGCGTGGCAGGCGCGCCTCGCGCGCGAAGAGGGCATTTTTTCCGAGCCGGCGGGTGCAGTCGCGCTCGCGGGAGTGGAGCAGGCGGTGGCGCGCGGGGAACTGGCGCCCGACGAACACGCGGTGTGTCTCGTGACGGGCAGCGGCTTCAAAGATGAGCGATCGTTGTTGCGGATGACCGGTGAGGCGCCGACGCCACTCGTGGCAGACTTCGGGGAATTTTCTGCCGCCGTGCGAGCCGCCCTGTGACTGTGACGGCGGCGCCGGGCTATTCCGCGAAATTCTGGGCGAAGGTCGGAAGCATTTTCATGACCGATCCGAAATCGCTGCCGTGGGCGATGAGGCGGGCGCCCTGACGCGTGAGCTCGGCGATATCTTCGGCGGTGCCGGACGGACGCCCCCAGGCGACGCCGTGTTTGGCGGCGGCGGTGGCGACGGTGGCTTGGGCGGCGACCATCTTCGGGTTTTTCCAGTCGAGCGGGCAACCGAGGCGGAGCGAGAGATCGCCCGGACCGATGAAGAGGCCGTCGATGCCGGGCGTGCCGGCGATGGCGTCGATGTTGGCGAGCGCCTCCTGCGTTTCGATTTGGACGATGAGGAACGTGTCGGCGTTGGCGGCGGCGGGGTAGGTGAGGGTGCCGTCGAGATAGAAATTGTTGTCGAGACCGGCGCCATCGAGGCCGCGCTGGCCGAGCGGGGGGAACTTCACGGCTTGCGCGAGGGCGGCGGCGTCTGCGGCGGTGTTGACGAGCGGAATCATGAGGCCGGTCGCGCCGTCTTCGAGGAGGTGGTAGAGATCGGTAGCGTTGCGGCTGCCGGTGCGAACGATGCAGTCGATATTGGCGAGGTGGTGCATCGCGATCAGGCGCTGCAGCTCGTGGCGTTCCCAGGTGCTGTGTTCGCTGTCGAGCCAGATGGCGTCGAAGCCGGCCTTGGCGGCGTGGGCGGGCATCATCGTGGTCGCATAATACATGCACGCGATGCGGGCGGGCTTGTTTTGGCGGAGGCGGGAGCGAATGAGGGAGGGGCGCATGAGGTTGGCCCACGGAATTAGACGCGGCGCGACCCGAAGCACAATCGGGGAAACCGTGGCATTTCATGTGACCAGTTTGCGGGCGTTGTCCGCGGGGGAAATCGCCGCGACAAACGTCCGAAGTTTCCGGCCTCGCCGCCGCGAAACAAAAACTGCACACGCTATGTCGGCCCACCCCCACCAGCCCATGCTTCGTTTCCTCGCACCTTGTGGTTTCGCCCTCGCACCGTTTCTCGCCGTGGCGGCGGGCACGGCGTCGGCCTCGGACTGGACGCAACGCCCGGCGTATCCGCTCGCGCCCGGGATGGCGGGGATCATCGCCGGGGCGCACGGCGGCGTGATAATCGCGGCGGGCGGCGCGAATTTTCCCGACAAGATGCCGTGGGACGGTGGGAAGAAGATTTATTACGATGAAATCTTTGTGATCGCGCCGGGCGAAAAGGCGTGGCGCTCGGCGGGCAAGTTGCCGGAGCGGCGCGCGTACTCGGCGAGCGTCTCAATTGCGGACGGTGTGCTCGTGATCGGCGGCGAAAATGCCGACACGATGTTTCAAGACACCCTGCTGCTGCGCTGGGATGGCAAGGCGGTGGTGGTGGAGCGCGGGCCGGCGTTGCCCGCGCCGCGGACGAGTCAGGTTGCGGCGGTGCTCGACGGGAGCGTCTACGTGGCGGGTGGCTATGCGCCCGGGGCGGTGCGCGTGAGCAGCAGCGATTTTTGGCGGCTCGATGTGAAGCAACGCGCGGCCGGTTGGAAAATACTGGCGACTTGGCCGGGACCGACGCGGGCGCAGGGGACGATCGCGGCGCTCGACGGGGCGATCTATTTGATCAGCGGCTTGGAGATGGGCGTCGACGCCGACGGCAAAGCAAAGCCGACCTACTTGGATGACGCGTATCGCTACCGTGCGGAAAAATGGGAGCGGTTGCCCGATATGCCGTGGACGGCGATCGCGGCGCCGTTTCCCGCGCCGGTATCGGCGAATTTAGGACGCATTTGGGTGCTCGGTGGCGTCGACAGCCGGATGGTGGGCAAGGTCCCGCGCGACACGCGGGTGCCGGACCATATGATGTTTTTCGATGTTGCAGCCAACGCGTGGAGGACGGTCGAGGAGCTTTGGCCGGACCCGGTCGTGACGGCACCGACGGTGCAGATCGGCGGGGAATGGTGGATCGTCTCGGGTGAAATCATGGCGGGTGTGCGCACGACGAGCGTGTGGTCGTGGAAACCGGGGGCGGTGAAATGAGTTCGCTGGAGGTTACGCCCATGCGCGCGTGGCTGACGGTCGCGTTGCTGTGGTTTGTCGGATTTCTGAACTACCTCGACCGCGTCATGATCACGACGATGCGGCAATCCATCGTGGATGAAATCCCGATGACCGATGCGCAGTTCGGTCTGCTGACGACGATTTTCCTCATCGTGTATGGGGTGCTGAGTCCGTTTGCGGGTTACCTCGCGGATCGGTTCAACCGCAGTCACGTGATTGTCATCAGTCTCGTCGCGTGGTCGGTGATCACGTGGCTCACGGCGCATGCGACGACCTATGGCCAAATGCTCGCGACGCGGGCGCTCATGGGGATCAGCGAGGCGTGCTACATCCCGGCGGCGCTGGCGTTGATCGCGGATTACCACGGCGTGAAAACGCGTTCGTTGGCCAACAGCGTGCATTTGAGCGGCGTGATGGTGGGGGCCGGCATGGGCGGCGTCGGCGGCATGATCGCGGAGAGCCACGGTTGGGCGCAGGCGTTTGCATGGTTCGGCCAGCTCGGCGTCGTGCTCGCGATCGTGACGGCGATTTTTCTGCGTGATCAGCGGGTGTTGGCAGTGGGTAAGACGGCGGCGACGCCCGCCATGGAAGAGGTGAAGCTCGGCGAAGCGCTCCGGAGTTTGTTCAGCAGCCGGGGCTTCCTGCTGGCGCTGGGTTACTGGGGGCTGCTCGGGATGAGCGTGTGGGCGGTCGTCGGGTGGATGCCGACCTATCTGAAGGAGCATTTTTCGCTCGGGCAAGGCGTCGCGGGAATTTCGGCGACCGGGTATTATCAGGGAGCGTCGATTGTCGGAATTTTGTTCGGCGGATGGTTGGCTGATCGGTGGAGTCGCACGCGGGCAAACGCACCGGTGCTCGTGCCGCTCATCGGCATGGGGGTCGCGGCACCGGCCATTTTGCTGGCATCGAGCACGAATGTGCTACCGCTCGCGCTCGGCGGGTTGATGCTGTTTGGACTCACCAAGTCGTTTGCCGATGCCAACATGATGCCGATTCTCACGCTGGTCTCGGACAAGCGCTACCGCGCGACCGGCTACGGCGTGCTCAATCTCTGCGCGTGTGTGGTCGGCGGCATCACGATCTACGCGGGCGGCGCGTTGCGCGACGCGAAGATCGACGTGAGCAACGTATTTCACTTCGGCGCCGCAAGCATCGTGGTGTGCGCGGTGCTGTTGTATTTCGTGCGGCCGCCAACCGGGGTGAAAGTCTGACGGGGCCGGCAGCATTCCGCGGCGGGAGAGATTCAGCGTTCGAACCACTCCAGCGGCACGCTTTGAAATTTGAGCGAGAGGAGTTTTCCGGGAGCGGGACTGTGGTAATAGCTGAGCAGCGCGCGGCGGTCGTAAAACGTGATGCTGGTGTAGGCGTAGGTCGCGTTCGCGTTGGACTCGAGATTCTTGGGGACGCTCCAGGTGCGGCCTTCGTCATGGGAGATCATCGCGGCGAGCGGAGTGCGCGGGCCGCCGTGATTGGTGCCGAGGACGTTTTTCTCGGGGTTGGACCAGACGACCGTGGGGTTCCACACGAGGAGCCAATCGCCGTTGGCGGGATTGCGCGCGAGCGTCGAGGGAGCTTCGGGGGCTTCGATGGTCCATGGGGTGGCCTCGCTCCACGTGTCGCCGCCGTCGGCGGAGTAGGCGTGCCAGATTTTGCCGGTTTGCGTGCGAATGATTTGGAGCACGCGGCCGTCCTTGAGTTCGATCAGGCCCGGTTCCATCGCGCCGCGTTTGGGGGCGCTGAGAAAAGTGGTGCCGCGTTGCCACGTGCGACCGTCGTCGTCGGAGCGGTAGACGACGGTTTTGAAATTGTCGTTCTTCGTGCCGACTTGCGGCGAGGTGGCGACGGGTGCGAGCAGGCGGCCGGTCTTGAGCTGGATGACGCGGGCGTTGTTCATGACGTGGTAGCCGGGTTCGGGCATCATGAGTACGGGAGGGCCCCACGTCTGGGCGTCGTCGGTGGAGCGGCGGACGTAGGCTTTGAGGTCAGTCGTGGAGTTTTTCTGAAGATAGAAAAACAAGATGTCGCCGGTGCGTGAGCGCACGAGGCTGGCGCACATCACGTTCGAGAGCCCGGTGTTTTCCTGGAGCGTGAAGCGCGGGCCCCATGTGCGACCGCTGTCGGTGGAGCGGGCGGCGGAGATGCGGGCGGGGGCGTGATCGTTGGCCTTCTCGTAAAAATCGGACCACACGGCGAAGAGCGTGCCGTCGCGGAGCACAACGATGTCACCCTCAGATTGGCGCGGCTGGGATGCGTCCGCGGTTGCGATGAAGCTCGAGACAACAGCGGCCGCGGAGCTTGCGTTGGCGGAGAGCGGTGAGAACGCCGCGACGAGCAGTAGCGTCGCCGCGGGGAAGAATGGGCGTTGGGGAAAGCGAACGTTAAACATGGTGGGGCGTGGAATCGCGGGGGAGTGCGGATGAAAAAAGCGAACTTCGTTCCCCGGTGAACGCGAACGCGGCGGCTTGGTCAAACTTTGTTACCAGCCTTTGCCCCTCGTCGCGAGATTGGCCGACTTCTGAACTCGGACCGTCGGTTAGCCCCAATCTTCCCCATGATCTCCCGGCTCTTTCTCGTTATTGCTCTTGTCTTCGCTGCGAGCGTTCGCGCCGAAATTGTGCTGCAGGAAAAAGTGGCGCGTCTCGGCGTGCCGCACCAGGGGCCGTTTGTCCGCGGTGGCGACGGAGCGATTTGGGGAGTCAATGAAGGTGGTGCCCTGGTCTCGCGCGACGAAGGCAAGACGTGGGCGCTGCGCGAAATCTACGATCAGCAGCGCTTCCGGTCGCGGGCCGAGCGCGCGTTGCTGCGGACGAAGGAGGGCGTGATGCTCTACGCGTTTCTCAACGAGAACGAGAGGGTCTTCAAGTGGGACGACAAACAGGGCGGGCTGCTCGTAGGCTGCCGGCTGCCCGTGTATGTGGCGCGCAGCGCGGACGACGGCAAAACGTGGGCGGCGCCAGTGCTGTTGCAGGAAGGCTGGTGCGGCGCGGTGCGCCAGATGATCCAATTACGCACCGGACGGATCGTGCTGGTTTCGCAGGTGGCGAAAGCGAATCCCGGGCGGCATGTGACACTCATCTATATTTCCGACGATCTCGGCAAATCGTGGAAAGCCTCCGAGCCGATCGATCTCGGCCAGCAGGGCAACTACGCGGGCAAAGTCGCGGGCCTCACCGGCTCCACGCACGGCGGCGGTATTGAGGCCACGGTGCTCGAGAAACGAAATGGCGATCTGAAGCTGCTGTTGCGCGTGCCGCACGGACACTTCGAAGAGATGACGTCGAAGGACGGGTTGAAATGGGCTGCCGCGATGCCGTCGACGATCGAGGCGAGTGATTCGCCCGGCATGATGGTGCGTCTCGCGAGCGGGCGCGTGGCGCTGTTGTGGAACCGCTACACCGACCCTGTGAAAAAACTTGGCCGACGTGAGGAACTCTCGCTGGCGTTCTCCGCCAACGACGGGATCACGTGGACCACGCCGCAGGTAATCGCCGTGAACCGCGTGCCCCCGGGCGCCCGCGAGGGAGCCTATTGGCTCTCGTATCCGTATGCGTTTGAAGCGATGCCGGGGCGGCTGTGGATCTCGACGATGCAAGGCGGGTTGCGCGTTGAGCTGAGGGAAGGCGATTTTCTGTCGCCGGTCGCGGTGCCGCTCGACGGTCAGGCGGTGCGCATCGTGGCACTGGGGGATTCGATCACGCGGGGGGCGCGTCCGCGGGTGACGCCGCAGCAGACGTTCCCGGCGCTCACGCAGGCGGCTCTCCGCGAGGCGGGCGTGCGGACGCACGTGCACAATGTCGGTATCGGGAGCGAACGGACCGATCTGGCGTTGGCGCGGCTGGAGCGTGATGTGATTTCGCAGCGGCCGGAGATCGTGACGGTGATGTATGGAACCAACGACAGTTGGGTCGACCAGGAGAAGACCGAATCGCGGCTCTCGGCGCAACAGTTTGAGGAGAATCTGCGATTGATCGTGGCGCGACTGCGAGCGGCGAACGCTCGCGTTGTGCTCATGACCGCGCCGCGCTTCGGTGAAGACAATCCGCGCAACGGCCTGGGTGAAGATCCGAATGTGCGGCTCGCGCGATACATGGAGCGGGTTCGCTCGGTCGCGCGCGACCTCGCAGTGCCGTTGGTCGATCATTCCGGCGAGTGGACCGAATGGCAGAAACGCGGGCAGAAGCTCCAGTCGTGGACAACCGATGGTTGCCACCCCAACGTCGAGGGTCACGCGGATCTCGCGAACCGCATCGTGAGCGTCGTCGAACCGCTCGCGCGGCAGATTCGCACTGCAACTCCATGAAATTCCCATCCTCGTTTCGCCTGCTTGCAATCATCGTGGCCGCCACACTCGGTGGGCTCGCGCGCGGTGCAGAGAGAGCGCTCAAAGCTCCGCCCGTGGCCGCGGCGCCCATTGTCCTGGAACTCGCGCCAGAGCCGGGAAATCCCCGCAACAGCGAAGGGGCCTTTCTGGCGCTGAAGGACGGGCGCATCCTTTTCGTTTACAGCCGATTTATCGGCACATCGTTTTCCGATGAAGCCAAAGCCCGGCTCGCGGCGCGGCACTCGGCCGATGGCGGTGAGACGTGGACGGCGGACGTGGCCATCGAGACGCCCGAGGAGAACGAAGTGATGAATGTCATGAGCGTCTCGCTGCTGCGCCTCGGCAATGGGGACGTCGGGTTGTTTTATCTGCTGCGACGGAGTTGGCATGACATGCGGATGTGGTGCCGCCGCTCGACCGACGAGGGGCGGACATGGGGCGCGGCGGTCCAGTGCATGCCGGCTGCGGGATATTATGTGGTGAACAACGACCGCGTGGTGCGGCTCACCTCCGGGAGACTGGTAATACCGGCCGCAATGCATCCGAGTCTGGCGGATCGCAACGCTTCATCGGCGGTCGACTGGCGCGGCGTGGCGGAGTTTTTTCTCTCCGATGACGATGGCCGCACGTGGCGCAAAGCCAAGGGCCATGGCACGCTCCCGGTGGCGCACACGCGGAGTGGATTGCAGGAACCCGGCGTGGTGGAGTTGCGCAACGGCGTGCTCTGGGCCTGGGCGCGCACCGATCTGGGACGCCAATACGAATGCTTTTCCCTCGACGGCGGCGAGACGTGGAGTGTGCCTGCCCCGTCGCGATTCACGTCGCCTAATTCGCCGCTCTCGATGAAACACCTGCCGGGCTCGGATCGGCTGCTGGCGATCTGGAATCCGGGGCCGAGCTACGAGACGCGGTCTATCAAAGCCATTGGCGGTGATCGCACTCCGCTGGTCTTGGCCACGGGCGTGCAGCCAGCCGGAGCCTGGAGTCGGGCAACTCTCCTCGACGGGATGACCGACGCGGACGAAGGCTACTGCTACACGGCGATCCATTTTACCCGGGATGCGGTGCTGCTGGCTTACTGCGCCGGCGGCGAACAGGACAAGAATCGGCTCGCGCGCGTGCGGATGCGCAAATTGCCACTGAGCGCACTGAAATGATTTCGCCGGTGGCTGCGGCGGCTTGGTCACCACATATTACCTGTCAAATCGCCTCGGATGGGCCCGAGGGCCTCGCAGCATTTGCAGGGCACGAATTCCTGTTTCGTGCTGCCCAATTTCGTCCATCAAGCGCCCACGCCTCATGAAAATCGCCATGTCGGTCCGCCGTATTGTTTCGCTCTGCCGCGATGTTATTTCGCGTTCCTCTTCGGCCAAGATTGGTGCGGTTTTCGCCTTCGCGGCGGCCATGGTGTTTCTGGGCTCCGGTCAGGCCCGGGCTCAGACCGCCACCGGCACCATCGAGGGTAGCGTGCTGGGCACGGGCAATGGTGCGTTTCTCAATAATGCGCGCGTCGTGATCGAGGGCACGCGGATCGAAGTGCTCACGGACGCCAACGGTCTCTACCGGTTCACCAACGTTCCGGCCGGTCCTGTGCAGTTGCGTGTGACCTATGCGGGGATGGAGACGAAGACCGCGCGAGTGAACGTCGCGGCCGCGACTACTGCGCGCCAAGATTTCGAACTCTCGATTCCGCGCGACCAGACCACGCTGGATGACAAGAGCACGGTGAAACTGGAAAGTTTTGTTGTTGAGTCGACGGCCCTCAGCGCGGCGGCCGCCGCGGTGAATGAGCAAAAAATGTCGCCGAATATCAAAAACGTGATCGTGCTCGATGAGATCGGTGACCTCGGCGACGGCAACATCGGCGAATACCTGAAATACACGCCCGGCCTCTCCATCGTGAGCGGACCCCAAACGGCGGCGAGCGCGTCGATCCGCGGACTGCCCGGCAGCGGCATCGTTTTCATGATCGACGGCGCGGAAGTCTCGTCGCCCTCGGCCGACCGCACGTTTGATCTCGCGGCGAGTTCCTCCGGCAGCGTCGACCGCATCGAAATCACCAAGGTCCCCACGCCCGATCGGCCGGCGAACGCCGTCGGCGGCACCGTGAATGTGATCGGCAAGAGCGGTTTCAGCGCCAAACGCCGCGTGCTCAAAATCAACACCTACGGCGCCTACAACTCCGACAATCGCCTCCAGCCGCCCGGCCTGAGCGATCGGGTCGGCAGCGATTCGCACTCGAAGGCCCGCGCGATCCAGCCCGGTCTCGACATCAACTATTCGCACCCGGTGAACCAAAATTTCGCGTTTACGGTCAACCTGAGCCAGCTCACCCGCGTCTACGACATGGATTACGATTCCCCGACGTGGGACCTTTTCCGCGGCGTGCAGACGACCTCGACCGAGCAAAATGTCCTCCAGACCACCGAGCGCCAGCTCGCCTCGACGACCTTCGACTGGCGCATCAACCGGGAGAATTCCCTGCGCCTCAACCTAGAGCACGTGCAGATCAACACGCCCACCCGCCAGAATATTTACACCGTGGCGTGGGGGGCCGGTAACACGGGAGGCCCGACGTTTACGCAGGGCGCGGCGGCCGGCAACGACATCCTTCGGCAGAACGTGACCTACGGCGACCGCACCCGCGGCACGACCTCCGCGGTGCTGCGCTATGTGCACGACGGCAAACTCTACAAGATCGACGCCAACGCAAACTACTCGCGCAGCTGGGATGAGCGAAAGGATCTGGAGCACGGTTTCTTCCGCACCATCGGCAGCACGCAACAGGCTTCGCTGATCGTCCGCGCCGATGACCTTGACGGCATCTACAACCGCCGCGCGCCGAAGCTCACCGTCACCGATCGTACCGGTCGGGCGGTCGACCCCTACGATCCGGCAGACTACACGCTGGCCAGCCCCACGAGTCAGCCGAACGAAATTATCGGCGACATGAAGAGCGCCTCGGCGAACATCTCGCGCAGTTTTGCGTTTTCGTCCCCCATGACGCTCAAGGCGGGCGTGCTCATCAACCGTCAGCGGAAGGACAATACGTCGGAGCTGAAGACGTGGACTTTTGCGCCGCCCGCCGGGGTGAGCCGCCTCGTGGGCAGCTACGATCTGATCAACGAGACGCTCTCGGCGCAGTCGTTCTTCAACGACACGCTGAAGTTGAAGTGGGTCAGCCCGACCAAGCTCTACGAACTCTACAAAACGCGTCCCGAGTGGTTCACCACCAACGATGCCGCGACCTACCAATCCGGCGTGACCAATTCGCGATACTTTCAAGAGACCATCTCGGCCGCCTACGTCCGCCACGACATCAAGCTGCTCGGCAACCGGCTCTGGTTCGTGAGCGGCGTGCGTTTTGAGAAAACCGACGACCACGGTGAGGGCCCGCTGAATGATTTGCGCGCCACCTACCGCCAGGACGCCAACGGCAATCTCCTCCGCGACCCGGCGGGCCGGTTGATTCCGGTCACGACCGATGGGCTCGCGACAGCCAAGCTCCGCTACGTCACGCGCGGGGTCATCGCCGACCGCAGTTACTCGGGCTATTACCCGAGCATCAACGGAACCTACTACATCACCGATTCGCTCGTCGCGCGCCTCGCGTATGCGAAGACCATCGGCCGCCCCGCTCTGTCCAATATCATTCCCGGCATCACCGTGGCCGATCCGGGCGCGGCGGTGCGCACGGCGACGATCGTGAACAGCGGCCTGCGTCCATGGACGGCCGACAACTACGATCTCTCCTTCGAGACCTACGGCATCAAAGGCGCGACGGTCTCGGTCAGTCTCTTCAAGAAAGACATCAAGAATTTCTTCATCGATACCCGCGTCCCCGCGACGCTTGAACTGCTGCAGAACTTCGGTCTGTCGGACGACTACCTTGACTACGAGATCATCTCCACCGCCAACGGCGGCAATGCGACCGTCGAAGGCTACGAGGCGAGCTGGCGCCAGTCGCTCTACTTCCTGCCCCCGTGGGCGAAGGGGTTTTCGACTTACGCCAACGCCACGATTTCGCACGTGAGTGGCGAGAGTGCGGACGAGTTTACGCCCTTTGCCCATAAAAACATCAATTGGGGCATCAGTTACATCCGCCGGGCCTTGTCGCTGCGCTGGAACGTCTCCTACGCCTACAAAGTCACCGGTGCCGCCGTGGCGGCGAGCGCGACCGTGCCCGCCGGCACGCGCTCCTACGTTGCGCCGCAGATCACGCAGGACTGGTCCTTCGAGTATCGCTTCGCCAAAAAATTTAGTGTCTACGGCGGTGCCCGCAATTTCACCGGCATCGAGAAACGCACCGAGCGCGCCGGCCCGAACACCCCGGCGTGGACGCGTCCACAATCCTACCAGAATTTCGGCACGCTCGTGACGCTTGGAATTCGCTCCGAATTCTAAGACGGTCGCCGTGAGATGACCCCCTCGATCTTCCGACTCCGCGTTTGTTTTTGGTTGGCCGGGTGGAGCGCGGTGGCGGGCGGGGCGACGGCGCAGGGCGCGTCGCAAACGATCACCTTCGTCGCCAACGCCGAGAACCAGACGAAGCCGCGCGTCCGCTACACCGGTCACGCTTGGGAGGCCGACCAAGGCGGATTTCTCGCGGGCGCGGGTCGCGGTCACCGGTTGTTGACCGAGGTCGCGCCCGACGCGGGTGATTTTCGGATCGAGCTGGAGCTCAGTTTGCCCGCGGCGAACCGCGAAGCGGCACTCGTCCTGGGCGGCGACAGTGAGCTCGTCTTCGCGGCCGGCGCGAAAGGGTGGAAGCTGCGCGGCCGATTTTTCCGCGCGGGCGACGCCCCGCTTGAAATCGCCGCGCCCGCGATCAAGGCCGGGAAGAGTTTCGCTCTCGTGGTGGAACGCAAAGGCGAGGGTCTCACGATTTTGGCCGACGGCGCGGTCGTACACCGCGGGGCGTGCAGTGCGGCGGCCTTGGGTGCGCTCGGGCTCGATCCCGGCGCCGGCACAGTGCGGCTCTACACGTTGGTGGCCACCGGTGTTTTCGCGACGTCGCGGCTCGCCGCCAAACCGTTCGGCAATCCGTTTGGCATGCAGCTGCGTCGCGCGCCGGCCAGCTCCGCCGTCGTGTATGAGCCGGTCGTCTTGCGCGGTGCGCTCACGAACGAAAGTGCGATCGTTCGCCTCGCCGATGGCTCGCTGGAAACCTATTCGGTCACCAAGCCCGCGAGCGATTCGATCACCGTGCAGCGCTCGCGCGACGGCGGGCTCACGTGGTCGGAGCCGCAGGTGGCGTTCACGCTGCCGGGGCGCGCCTACTACGCGTTGCAAGTGCTCGCGGCGTCCGATGGCGCGCGCCACGCCGCCGTGCATGTGTTCGGCGAAGGCCTGGGCGGCTACCGCGGGCGGCTCTACGAAGTCTACCATAGCAAACTTGCCGCGGGTGCGACGGCGTGGTCGGCCCCGCAGCGGATCGTGCCGGGCTACATCGGGTCGATCCGCGGCTTTATCCAACTCGCCCGCAGCGGCCGGCTCGTGCTCGCCGTGGGACGAGCGATTCCCGCGCGGGAGCAGCCACCGAAGTCAGGACCGGATTTCGGATGGAATGACAGCTTTGTGTATTTCTCCGACGATCAGGGCGCGACTTGGCGGCAATCCCCCGACGTGCTTTCGCTCGAACTCAAAGCCCCCAACGCCACGCGTTATGGCGCGGTCGAGCCCGTGCTGCTCGAACTCCGCGACGGGCGCGTCTGGATGCTCGTGCGCGACCGGCAGGGGCGGCTGATGCAGTCGTTTTCCGCCGACGGTGAACGCTGGTCGCCGCTGGACCGGACGTCGTTCATTTCGTCGGATTCCCCGGCTGCGCTGCTTCGGCTGCGTAACGGAAAAATCGTGCTGCTGACGAACGCGTGCCAGAACTGGACCGACCCGCGCAGCTACGCGATGGGCGGTCGCGAGGTGCTCCACGCTGCCATCAGCGCCGACGAAGGAAAAACGTGGCGGGGTTTCCGCGAGATACTTCATGAAACGGATGGGGTCAGCGGCGGTGATCGCGGCACGGCTTATCCGACCCTCGCCGAAACGCTCGACGGCAAGGTCGTCGTCGTCAGCGGGCAGGGTCAAGGCAAGCGGGCGATCGTGACCTTCGATCCGCGTTGGCTCGAGGAGCGCGCGGTGCGCGACGAACTCGCGAGCGGGCCTGCCGCGTGGACCCAATACGGCGATGAAGGCCTGCGCGTGGAAACGGTCGAGGGCGGCGCGCGCGCCGTGGCGATTCCGCTGAAGGCGACCGGGCTCTGCGGGGCGCTCTGGAATTTTCCCATTTCTGCGGAGGGCGAGTTGCGGGCGAAAATTCTAATCCCTGCGCAGGGCAAGGCCGTCCGCCTGAGTCTCAATGATCATTTCAACCGCATCGACGACAAGCACGCGGCGGAACACGCCGTGTTCACGCTGGAGGCGGCGAAGATCGGATTACCCGCCGACGGTCGCGCGCACGATCTCACGCTCATGTGGAGCCGCGCAGCGCAAGCTGGCGAAGTGCTCGTCAGCGTCGACGGTAAGACGCCGGTGCGAGTCGCGGCGATGCGGCGCGCGGAGTTCGGCGTGAATTACCTTCGGGTCGAATTTCGTGCCGATGCCGACACCGGGCAGGTTACGATCGGTCAACTTTCCGCCCAAGTCCCGCGATGAAAAAAACGCTCGTTGGCTTCATAGTTGGTTTTTTGCTTTGCGCCGCCGCGACTGCAACCCCCCGCGTGCGACCGGATTTCGGCGTGGTGTTCAACGACGATGCCGATCTCGCGTTTGTGGTGCCGGACCGTGCGAAAGCGGAGGAATTTCTCCGGCTCAACGTCAGCGCGCTCGCCGATACACCGGTGAAGACGTTTGTCTACTGTATCGGCATGGGCGGCGATCTGCTCTACTACAACACCGAGGTCGCGAGCCGGGTGGGCTGGCGGAAGTCGCCCGATGAGAAACCCGGATCGCTGATGGAGAAACGCATGGAGAATGCGCGCGTGTGCCTCGCGCAAGGCGCCGACGCCGTGCGCACGGCGGGCGAGACGGCGAAGCAGCTCGGGCTGCGTTTCATCCCGAGTCTGCGCATGAACGACGCGCATTTCATGGCGAATCCCGACGCGCATGCGATGACGAGCGAGTTTTGGTTCAAGCATCGCCACGAATATACGATCAAGGAATCGCCCTTGGCGTTTCAGGCCGCCTACGGGAATTTGTTGGACTACACCCACGCCGCGGTTCGGCAGCTTCGGCTGGACACCGTGTTCGAGGCGCTCGCGCGCAACCGCGAGCTCGTCGACGGCTTCGAACTGGATTTCAACCGCTTCCAAGTCTTCTTCCCCAAGGGCAAGGCGACGGTCGGTGCGCCGCTCATCACCGAACTGGTGCGCCGTGTGCGTGCGCGGCTCGACGAACTCGCCGTGAGCGAGAAACGATCGATGTATCTTTTTGTGCGCGTGCCGCCGTCGGTCACGGATTGCACCACGGCCGGCCTCGAAGTGGAGCGCTGGATGCGCGAGGGCCTCGTCGATCTCGTTTCCCCGGCGCAGATCATGACGCTCGCAGGCGACATGCCGATCGCCGACCTCGTCGCGCTCGGGAAGCAGCACGGCGTGCGGGTCCATGCCTCGCTCTATCCGCGCACCGCGTGGCGGTTGCCGTTTCCAGCCGCGGGAGAGAACCGCTATGCCGGCACCGCGGTCGGCCGCAACGGCACGCTGGAAGAGATTCGCGGCGCGGCGGCGAACTATCGCGCGATGGGCGCCGACGGCTTTTATCTTTTTAATTTCTACAACGCCTTCGGCGCCGAGCGCCCGCACGACGACCGCCTCTATCACGTGTTTCGCGATCTCGCGCGGACTGAGAATCTGCGCGGTCAGTCCGCCGTTTATGCGGTGACCAAGAGCAACTATTTCGACGGTCCCGGATCCTACGCTTACGGGAAACAACTGCCGACGAAGCTCGCGCCGGGTGTCACGTCACGGATCGTGCTCTCGATCGCGGAAAATCTTTCGGCGGGCCCGTTTCCTTTGCAGGCGTGTGAACTGCGAGTGGGGCTGCGGGCGGTGCCGGAGGGCGCGACGGTCGCGATCGCGCTGAATGGGAAACCGCTGTTCGACGGTCCGCCGACAAGCGGTGTGCGCGTGGTCACGAAACAACTCGTGAAAACTCCGCCGCGTCAGCCCGACCAAGCGGAAGAATATCTCCACGTGGCGCTCACGGCGGGGCTGAGGCCGGTGCGTGGGGCCAACGAATTTGCGCTCACGGTCGCCGGCGCGAGCAAGCCGGTCGAAGTCACGGACCTCGAAGTGCGCTACGACTACCAAAACGATCTCGAGAAAATCTGGAACCGCGTCCCGGTCCGTTAACCGCCGAATTTTTGTCATGCCCTACACCTTCGCCAAATCCCAGGAGCTCTTTCAGCGGGCCCAAAACAGCATCGCCGCCGGCGTGAACAGCGGCATCCGAAAAATGGAGGCGCCCGTACCGCTCTATTTTGCGCGGGGCAGCGGCCCGAATCTCTGGGACGTTGACGGCAACCACTACCTCGACTTCCAGCTCGGGCAGGGAGCCTTGCTTTACGGGCACGCTCCGGCCGGGATGGCGGAGGCGATCGGCGCGCAGGCGAAGCTCGGCACGCATTGGGCGGCGCAGAGCGAACTCGAAATCGAGGTCGCCGAGCGCGTGCAAAGCATGCTGCCGTCTGCGGAACTCGTGCGGTTCAACAACTCGGCCACCGAGGTCGTGCTGGCGGCGTTCCGTCTGGCGCGGGCCCACACGGGACGGAAGCTTATCCTGAAATTCGAGGGCCACTACCATGGCTGGGCCGATGAAGGGTTGGTCGGTTTTGCGAACCCGCCGGCTGCGTGGGGGGACGACGAGTCGCCCGCGCGCCTTCATCCGAGCAAAGGGGTAATTCCCGAAGTGCTCGACCAGTTCGTCGTGGTGCGTTGGAACGACCCCGCGCACCTCCGTCGGAAGGTCGACGAATACCGCGGCCAGATCGCCGCGATCGTGTTTGAGCCCGTGCTCTGCAACACCTGCTGCCTCGAACCCGTCGCCGGCCAACTCGCGACCATCCGTGAGCTCTGCGATCGCGACGGCATGCTGATGATTTCTGATGAAACGATCACCGGCTTCCGGTTTGGCGCCGCGAGTGCGCAGGGTTTCTATGGCTTTCGGGCCGACCTGACCATCCTCGGCAAGGCCATCGGTGGAGGCACCCCGTTTGCCGCGCTAGCGGGCACGCGCGCGGCGATGGCCAAGATTCTTTCCGGCGAAATCGTGCATGCCGGCACGCTCAATGCCAACCCTCTCTGCCTTGCGGCGAGCAAGTGGTGTCTAGACCAGGTGCGGGCGCAGGGTCCGGAGTTTCCCGCCGCGACGCAGGCGCTCGGCCAACGGCTGATGACCGGTCTGGCTGCGCTAGCCCGCGAGCACGACGTGGCACTCCGGCCGCAAGGGCCCGGCCTGATCTTCCATGCGGTGATGCTGAAACCGGGAGCGGGCGAGGGCCTGATCCGCGACTATCGCGACTATGTGCAGCGACACGACGCACCGCGTTGGGCCCACCTGCGCCGGTGCCTGCTCGAGGAAGGCGTGCGCGCCATCGAGCGCGGTATCTGGTCGATCAGCACAACCCACACCGAAGCCGACGTGACGGAAGCGCTCGTCCGCTCCCGCCGGGCGATCGCGCGACACGCCGCCGGTTGGAAACCCGCCACCTGACGATGGCCTATCGAATTCTGACCGCCGGTTTTTTCCACGAGACGCACACGTTCGTGGATCAGGTGACGTGCTGGGATGATTTCGATGTCGTCGTGGACGAGGCCGTGGGGCGGAAGCGCGGCGACGGTTCGCCGACGGACGGGTTCCTTGAGGAGGCCGCGGAGCAGGGGTTCAAGGTCATTCCCACGATCGACGCGCGGGCGACCCCGAGTGGTACGGTGGCGGATGCGGCGTTTGAGGCGTTTTGGACGGAATTTGAAGCGCGCGCGCGACCGGCATTCGCGGCGGGCGTGGACGGAGTCTTCCTGGTTTTGCACGGAGCGATGGTGACGGAATCGTTCGCCGATGCGGAAGGCGAGTTGCTGGCCCGCCTTCGGTTGCTGCCCGGAGCGGACACGGTGCCGATTTTTGGAGTGTTGGATTTGCACGCCAACGTTTCCGCCAAGATGTGCGCGCTGGCCAATGGCCTCGTGATGTATCGGGAGAATCCGCATATCGACGCGAAAGACGCCGCGCGGCGCGGCACGGCCCTGCTCGGGCGCTGCCTGCGCGAACGCCGGGTGCCGCACATGGTGTGGGGCCGGCCGCCGATTATCTGGGCGCCGCCGGGAACGGGCACGGCCGTCGATCCGATGCTCTCGCTCGAACTCTACGCGCACAACTTGGAGGCGACCCAACCGGACGTTTGGGCGTGTAATGTGGCGGCGGGGTTTTCGTTTGCCGACACGCCGGACACGGGCGTTTCGCTGAGCCTCGTGACGCTGGCGGCGCCGGAAGCGGCGCACGGCTGGTTGCTCGTGGGGGCGCAGCTCGCGTGGTCGCTGCGGGAGCGCGGGGATGTGCGTTATCCGGGTGTGGACGAGGTGGTGGCGCGGATCGCCGCCGAAGCTGTGCAGCCCGGGCCGGTTCTCCTCGTGGAGCCGGCCGACAACATCGGGGCTGGTGCGCCTGGCGACTGCACGGGGATTTTGCGCGCCCTGGTCGTGCACCGCGTGGCGAACAGTCTCGTCGTGATCAATGATCCCGTGGCTGTCGCGGCGTTGGCCGATCTCGCGATTGGCGCGACGCGGGAGATGGCGGTCGGCGGACGGGGTTCGCGGCTCGACGAAGGTCCGGTGTCGCTGGCGGCGACGCTCGTGTCGCGGAGCGGGGGAGGGTTCGAACTCGAGGACAAACAGAGCCATCTCGCCTCGATGGTCGGGGCGCATTTTGAAATGGGGCCCTGTGCGGTGGTGCGCAGTGCGGGAGTGACGATTTTGCTCACGAGCCGGAAAACGCCGCCGTTTGATCTCGGGCAGTTGCGCAGCCAAGGGCTGGAGCCGAGCGACTTTGCCGTGATCGGGGTGAAGGCCGCGGTTGCGCACAAACGCGCTTACGATCCGATCGCGCGGGCCTCGCACTACGTCGACACGCGCGGACCGTGTTCGAGCAGCCTCGGCCAGTTTACGTGGTGCCGGCTGCTTCGGCCGGTTTGGCCGCTGGACACCGCCACGACGTTTTCCTGCACTTTCTCATGAATCCAATTGTCTCCTACCCTCGTAATCCCGACACCCCGGTTTCGCATCTGCCGTTCAGCCCGGCCGTGCGCGTTGGCGAACTGATCTTCGTGTCCGGGCAGGCTTCAGTCGATGCCGCCGGGCAAATCGTAAGCGATACCTTCGAGGGGGAATTTCGACGCTCAGTCGAGAATCTGCGCAAGGTGCTCGAAACCGCGGGAGCCGATCTGACGTGCGTCGTGCAGACACGTAACTATGTGCGCGATCCGGAGAATCTCGGCCGTTACAACGAGCTCTATCGGGAATATTTCTCCGTGCCGTTTCCGGCCCGGACGACGATTACAAGCTGCCTGCCAGCATCGTTGCAGTTCGAGATCGAGTGTGTCGCGGTGGTGAAACGATAGACTGCGGCGTTGGCGGTCGGTGGCCCCCCCCGGGCTCAGTAGCCGGAGTCGCGCAGCTGCGTGCGGAGGGCGGCGAGGGCGGGGGCGACTTGGTTGGGGAGATCGGTCCAGTCGGCCTCGACGGTGAGGCGGCCGTTGTAGTTGGCGCGGCGCAGGGCGCGGAAGAAGCTGCGGAAGTTGTCGCCGTGGAGGCCGGGCGCGGCGCGGTCTTTGTTTTCCGCGACGTGCACGTGGCGGACGAGCGGAGCGACCTTGAGGATGTCGTCGGCGGACTCGCCGTTGCGCAGCATATGGAAAATGTCGACGAGGAGTTGGACGCCGCGGGTGTTGGCGCGGCGGACGGCTTCGGCGCCTTCGAGGATCGTGTTGACGCAGTTGCACTCGCCGCGGTTGAGCGGTTCGACGAGGAGCGTGACGCCCTGTTCTTCGGCGAGCGGGCCGATCTGGCGGAGGACGTCGACGAATTGTTCGAACGCGGTGGCGGCGGAGAAACCGGGCGGAATCATGCGGGCGCCGGCGCTGCCGAAGACGACGAGCGTCATGTTGATTTCCTTCGCGCGGCGAAAGGTGGTCTCGGCGTAGCGGTCGAGGCGGGCGAGATCCACGTCGGGGCCGACGACTTTCAGGTCGGCCGGGAGGAAGCGGTTCGAGGCGGGCAGGGTGAAGCCGCGGGCCAAGAGGGCGTCGGCGGGCCGGGTGCGGGAGGCGTCGGGCGTTTCTGGTTGCAGGAGTTCCTGCGTGAAGCCCTCGAGGAAATCGAGACCGGGCGTGGGGGTGAGGAGGTTGAGGCCGGCGGTGTTGGCGCAGATTCCAAGTTGCATGAGAGAGAAAGGATCAACCACGGATTCCGCCGATGAGCACGGATAAAACCGCGGTGCGGCGCGCGGCCGTCACGGTGGAGGAGCGCAGCCATGGGTCACCGGGGGCGCCGGGACGGGGGCCGCGTGCGGTGGCCGGCGGGGTGCGCGCAGACGGAGGGGCGGGGGCGGCGACGGGTTCGCCCCGGGGCAGGTTTGTGGCGAGCTGGTTGTTTGGCATGGACCTGAAGTGGACGGCCAGAGACCGATGATACCCGGCGGATTTTTTTCCATGCGGGGGGGCGGGCCGCGGAAGAGGGCAACGGCCGGGGGGATTTGCCGGAAGGACGGCGGGGCGGCGACTCGTTTGGCCGGCGATTTGGGGGAACGGGAGGGCGGAGTCGGGGGGCGGATGCGGAGGCGATTTTGGGTGACGGAGAAAAAGCGCTTGCTTACGTCGGCGGCATGGGGCTTGTTCGCCCTTCCTTGTTCGGGCTGTAGCGTAGCCTGGTAGCGCGCTTGCATGGGGTGCAAGAGGTCGTGAGTTCGAATCTCACCAGCCCGACCATTTTCCCCGGGACGCAGAATTGCGTCTGACTTCGTCTCTTTGCGTCTAATCGCGCCACACCAGGGAGGTTGCGAAATTGCTAATACGCGATCCTCGCGACTGAGTGCGACCGGTCGTGACATCCCGCGACCCCTGTTTGTGTGCCGGTTTGTGTGCCCAAAAGTGTGCCCAACTTCGGCACGTTGAACGCCGGGAGGTTCGCCACCGCTTGGGCGAGCGGTAGCTGAGACACGTCAGAATAGTGCCGCAGTGTCGTCTTGATGTCGCTGTGTCGCATCAGCTCTTTCACAACGACGAGAGACGCGCCGGAGGCGAAGAGATTTGAGCCGAGCGTGACACGTAGTGAGTGCAGATCCACGCGTCGCCCTTGTGCGTCCTCGAATGGAATGTCAGCCTTCGCCAAGTCCCGACGGAGCGTGCTTATGCGGGCAACCGCCGGAAAAATTTTCGCCGTGGGCTCCGCATTTTTTGGCAGCACTGAGCGGATTGCTTCTGTGACTTCTGGACGCAAAAACAATGTGGCTCCGGTGCGATTCTTAGAGAGCGAGGCGGCGACGCGCAGAAAAGGGGCGGGGGTATCGAAAACAAAATCTGCTACAGTGAGCCCTTGGAGCTCTTTTCGTCTGAGCCCGTGCTGCATCGCGACCAGATAGATCACGGCACGCTCGTGTGGAGCGACGGCGAGGAGGCGCTGCGCCTGCTCAGGGGTGAGCGCCCGGCGGAAACTTTTGGGCGTGAGCTTCACCACCTCAACAAACTCAAGCGGGTTTTCAGTGACGAAGCGCTCGCGGCGCAGCCACTCGAAAAAATTGCAGGTGTTTTTGAGCAGGTCGTTGAGCGTTTTTCCGCTCAGTTTGCTGCGTGCGCGCCAGTCGCAGAAGGTCCGCGCGGTCACGTCGCGTGTGAGATTCCAACCACAGCGATGAAAGAGGACCTTCATGTTCGCGTATTTGTCGACGGTTCCGTCCGTTCGACCGATCACGCGCAGGTGTTCGAGGAATGTGGCCAGGAGTTCGTTTAGAGGCTGTTCGCCCGCTTTGGTTGCCTCTGCGGAGGGGGCGAGTCCGTAGTGGCGCTTTTCGGCCAGCGTGCGCGCTTCATGCAGCAGCCGCTCGGCTTCACGTTTGTCAGCTGTGACAAGACACCACTTGCGCGGCGCCCCGTGTTCCCACTCCATGCGCAGAGCGCCGAACCACTCGCGAGACTCGTGGATCTGTCCGTCAATTCGACGTCTGCGTTTGAAAACGTAGCAAATCATGACGCCCCCCTTTGGTCGCCACGCTGGCGGCAGAGTTGATCAAGGTAGACCGCGATGTCCGTGCGCAGCACGCGAGAGGAACGGCCGATCTTGACCGGCGGAGGAAATTCGCCCCGGGCCATCAGACGTTCCAACGTCCGTTTGGATACGGACAGCTGTTGGGCCGCCCGTGGCAGGGTGAACAGTTCGCGATTCTCGGAAATCGCGGGTTGATTTGGCGACGAAGAATGGACGGTGGACCGAGAGGCAGAGAGAGTCATGGCGATAACGAGTTCAGGTTAACGAATATCGCGTGCGCCGTTACGACGGTCGCCGCCTGCAATGCGATCACGGGTGGAGCAGGCGGAGGTGGAAGCCTTTTTAGGCTGGGTGGCGCTCCTCTGGCGCTGGGGAAAAAATGGCCGCTCCTGATTGTTGGTCAACAGCGGAGACTCCTTTTGGAGGCGGATTCACGGATGCGCTCCGAGCCGCCGATTTGGCTCGATCAACCGAGTCATGCATCTGGTCGGGCACGATCATCTTGGAAAGCCGTCATCCTGTCACGCAATCGACGCGCCCCCGGGCGCCGCGAATCCGATGGGCGAGATGGATTTGTGGTGGAAGTTATCATACGGCCATCCTGATCCGACCGCCGTCAACCGCAGCCAAGCGCACCGTGGGTGCAAGCGACTGCGGAGAAGGTATTTTCTCCAGCCGGCGAGTCTTGATCGGGCGGATTTTCGTCGTCTTGGCCGGGATCACTTCGGTGGCGATGGCCGGCGTGGGTGTTTCTTCGGATGATTCCTCTTCGTTGGGCGAGTTCGGTTCCGGTGCCACCGCAGCCACCGATTCGGCGTCCCCGGTTGATTCGGTCGCCTGCTGCGCCGCGGCTTGGTTCTTCGCGATGTCGAGCAGGTCGACGAGTTCACCCTGTCGTTTCAGGAGTTCGCGGTAGCGTTCTTCATGCTCGAAGACCTTTCCGGTTAACGCGGTCAATTCCGCGAAATGGTTCCGGCAGCGGGCGAGTTCATCCCGGCACCGCGTCGCCTGCTCTTCGATTGACCGCGCCGCGTGCTCCAGGGAACTGATCGAGCCCACCGGCGACGCCGAGATATTCGCAGGGTATTCCCCGGCGCCGCGGAGGATCACTTTGTCGGGCCAGGTCGAACGGTATTCGAGTTTGAAGCCGGCCAGTTCACCGAGGACCACCGTTCCCGCCCGACCGGCGAGGTGATCGTCACGATGGTCGGCCGCCAGATATACGAGCGCCGCCCCGGCCTCAGCGCGCTCGGTGTAGGTCTTCGTCCCGACCACCATCCGGAATTTCTCACCTTGTGTGTCCACACGGACACCGAGATCGTGTTCCGCTGCCGCGAGCTGGCGCTCCAACCGCGCGACATCCTCGCCGGCCATGCGCAAACGGCTGCGCGTGCCGTACTGCGATTCGCTGTGCTCGGACCGCAGCCGCGACAGCCGCATGACCTCGGCGTCCACTTTCGCCTTTTCCATGACCAGCGGATTGCCCGAAGCGATGGCTTTGACCTCCGCATACGTGAGCGCCGGCGAGTCGAGGTCCTCGATCCGGCGGGCCACCGTCTGGCCGGTCATCACCTGGGAGATGAACTTCGCCTTGGTTTCCAGCGTTTGCCACATGTAGGCGTCGAAACTGCCCTCGGTGACGTAGCGGTTCACCCGAACCATGGCGTTTTGATTGCCCTGCCGCAGAATCCGGCCCTCCCGTTGCTCGATATCAGCCGGCCGCCATGGCGCGTCGAGATGGTGAAGAGCCACCAGTTTCGTCTGGGCGTTGGTCCCGGCGCCCATCTTCTGCGACGAGCCCATGAGCACGCGCACCTTTCCCGCGCGCACATCTTTGAAGAGCGCGAGCTTGGCGGCATCGGCGTCGAAATCCTGGATGAAGGCGATTTCGTCGGGCGGCACGCCACGGGCGATCAGCTTGGCTTTTACGTCCTGGTAGACCGAGAACCCGCGGCCCTCGACCTTGGGCGTCGACAGATCGCAAAACACCATCTGCGTTAGCCGGTTCTTCCGGGTTTCTTGCCAGATCGAGAAGATTTCACGGACGGCTTGGTTGACCTTTCCCTCCGGGGCATCCGCCGCGCCGCCGCGGACCAGCCGCAGATCGAGCGCGGCTTTGCGGCCTTCGCCGGTAATCTTGAGCATATTGTCGACGGACGGATCGACCTTTTCGCGTTTCAGTTTTTCCGCCCGCTGGGCCAGCGACGCGACGAACGCCTTCAATTCCGGCGTGGTGGGTGCCCGCACAATGCGGGCTTTGCCGCCTTCGAGCACGGGAATCGGAAGCTTGAGCATCTCCGCCGTCTGCACGTCGGCCATCGACCGAAACATCTGCATCAACTCCGGCACATTCACGAAGCGCGCGAAGCGGGTATGCAGCCGGTAACCGGCTCCGTCCGGCGCCAGCTCCATCGCGGTGACGGTTTCACCAAAGGTGCCGGCCCACGCGTCGAAGTGCTGAAGGTTCTGCTGCCGCAGCACGTCCATTTGCAGGTAGCGCTGCATCGTGAACATCTCCGCCATCGTGTTGGTGACGGGCGTGCCGGTGGCGAACACGACGCCGGCACCGCCGTTCTGTTTCTGGACGTGCTGCACCTTGAGGAACATGTCGAAGGCCCGCTCTGAAGCGGTCTGGGGCAGGCCTGCGACCCGCGTCATTTTGGAAATGTAGAACAGATTCTTGAACGCTTGCGCCTCGTCGACGAAGAGCCGGTCGACCCCGAGTTCCTCGAACGTGAGGGTGTCGTCTTTGCGATGCTCCGCGCCGAGCGCCTTGATCCGGGCTTCGAGTTTCTTTTTCGCCCGCTCCAATTCTTTCACGATGCGCGTGCCCGACGACGACGCGCCGATCCGGCTTTTGTGTTCGAGGATGCACTCCGTGAGCTCTGCGAGCTGGCCGTCGAGGAAGTCCTTCCGTGCTTGGGAAGAGAGCGGCAGCCGCTCGAAGCCGGAATGCGTGACAATGATCGCGTCCCAATTGTTGGTCGCGATGCGACTCATCAGTTCGCGACGTCGCAGGCTCGCGAAATCGTCGCGACCGGCGGCGAGAATGTTCGCCCCCGGGTAGAGCGTCAGCAGCTCGGAGCTGAACTGGCCGAGCATGTGATTTGGCACAACGAACATCGGCTTTCGCGCCAGTCCGAGCCGCTTCAACTCCATCGCTGCCGCCGCCATCGTATAGGTCTTCCCGGCGCCGACGACGTGGGCGAGGAGCGCATTTTGCGTCTGGAGAATCCGCCACACGGCGGCCTTTTGATGCGGACGGAGGGCGATGGTCGGACTCGCTCCCGGCAACGTGAGGTGGTCGCCGTTGAAGGTTCGCAGCCGGAGATGATTGAACTCCCGGTTGTAGAACTCCACCAGCCGGGCACGTCGTGCGTCGTCCTCCCAGATCCACTCGGCGAACCGATCTTTGATTTTCTGCTGTTTGTCGCGTGCCGCCTCGGTGGCCGTCACGTTGACGGTGGCTTTGCCGTCGTCGTCATAGTCGGTAATCGTGGGCGTTCGCAGATTGAGGGCATCCTCGATCAACGAGTGGCCCGCCGCGCGGGCCGTGCCCCATTCGCTGCGGTCGGCGACACCCGTCTTGATGGCGGAGTTGACCTCCACGGTCCACAGGCCGACCTGCGCGGCATGATGCACCCGGACGTCTTCCGGACGATTGCCGTGCAGGAGTTCGACGGCAAAAGCCGCGATATCCCGCGCGGGAATCCACGCCGAGCCCAGCCGGACGTCGATTTCCGAGGCGGTGAGATCGGTCGGCTGCACGCCGGCCAGTGCCTCGACGTTGTGACGGTAGCGCGGATCGGTTTTGGCCGCGTGTTCCGCCATCGCAAGTTTCCGCCGGACGTTGCCCGACAGGTAATCGTCATCGGTTTCCCACCGCTGGTTTTCGGGGTTGAGGAAGAGCGCGCCTTCCAATTCCGGCAGAAACTCCGCCTCGGACTTGCCGAGCAGTTGACCGATGTGGGCCAGATCGACGCGGCCCTTTTCGCTGAGCGTGATGACCAGGGCTTCCTTCGCGCCGCCTGCGGCCAGCACCGGCTGGCGACGCTGAATGGTCCGCTCCCGGAAGATGGCGGTCTTGGTCGCGGTGTTGGTATCGTCGTCGTAGTTCTCCAACGAGAGGAGCAACGGCAGGTCGGGGTCACCGGCGAACGCGCGGACGTTGGCCGAGTGCGACACAGGGCCGAACTGGCCGGTGAAATAGTCGTAGTCCTGATTGAGGCGAAAGCGCGCCGCCTCGACGTCCTCGTCCGGCCGATTCTCGACCTGTGTGCGCAGGCAGTCGCGCGCCGCGTCGCGCACGTAGATCAATCGCCGGATGCGACGGGCCAGCGCCGCCGGGAGATCGGTCAACAGGCGCAGTTCGTCACCGTCACGCACAGCGATGCCACCACCGCCCTCGTTCGTCAGCACGTAGGCGTTGGGCTTAACGCCTGCCGGCGCGGGAATGGTCTGCCGCAGCACCGCCGCCTGGGCATCCGTCAGCGGTTTGAAAACACCAGCGGGCAGATTGGCGACGGCCCCGGCAATTGCTTCCCCGAGATCGCGGCCGTCCGCGCTGAGCCTGACTTCCTCCCGGCCATACATGCCGTGCTCCACGCGTTCCAGCTTGCCGAGCATCATCTCGGGGTGCGCATGGAAGTATTCGTTGAGAAAGATCGGATTCGACTCCGTGCCGAGCGGGCGACTTTCCCGCCACGGCAGGCCACCGGGTTTTTCGCCGGCCGCGCGCTTGCGGAGAAACACGATGTCGGTCGTGACTTCGGTATTGGCGTTCTTCTTGAACGCGGTGTTCGGCAGCCGGATGGCGCCGGCAAAATCGCACGACTTGGCCACGGCCTCGCGCAGGTGTGGATACTGTTTGTCGAGTGTCCCGCGCGACGTGATGAAGGCCACCAAGCCGCCGGGGCGCACGCGTTCGGCTGCTGCGACGAAGAAGTAGTCGTGAATATGAAACTTCCGGGGATTGAGCTTCGGATCGAAGGGCGCGTAGTCGCCGAACGGGACATTCGATACGGCGAGGTCGAAGCCGTTGGTCGGCAGCGTCACATTTTCGAAGGCCTGCGAACGGATGTCCGCGTCCGGATAGAGTGCCTTCGCGAGCCGGGCGGTGAGTGGGTCAATCTCGACCCCGGTCAGGCGGGATCGCGCGGCCATCGTCTCCGGCATCAAACCGAAGAAATGCCCAAGCCCGCACGCGGGCTCGAGGATGCGTCCGTGTTTGAAACCAAGCCGGTCCAAGGCCGCATACATCCCGCGGATCACGGTCGGCGAGGTATAGTGCGCGTTGAGCACGGTGGCTCGCGCCGAACTCATCTCGTCCGGCTCCAACAAGGCGGCCAGTTCCTCCTGCTCCGCCCGCCACTGCGGCGCGTCCTGCGGCGTAGCAAACACCTGCGGCAGTCCGCCCCAGCCGACATACTTGGCGATAACGGATTTCTCCTCCGCCGTTGGCGACCGGGACTCCGCTTGCACGCGACGGAGCGTGCGGATGGCCGCGACGTTTTGCCGATACTTCTGCTTCAGTCCGCCTTCGCCGATGCGGTCGGCATCGGTGAGGCGGTAGTTGGCTGCATTGAGCGGACCTACGTCGGCTGCTCCGGCGGCAGCAGGAGATACTTCTCCCGCACCAGCTCCCACGCCTGGTCGTGCGCCTGCTGGGGACTCAGCCCCTGACGTTTGAACTGGCGCATCAGCGTCTCCATCTCGTCCAGCGTCCGCTCCTGGGCCTCCAGGAGTGCCGGGACCAGCCGGCCCCGCGCCTCCAGATCCCGCACCATTCGCGGACAATGCTCCCGCCAATGGGTCTCCGCCATCCGGCCGTAGTTCAGGAGTTCGCTCATGGTTGGGTTGCGCGAAGAGGTCGAGTTGTCCGGGATCGTTGAGACGTTTTTGCGCCATGCCTCATGTCGTTTCAATCGTGATGCGCCGGACCTGCGGCCCCGGCCGGGCGCCGGTCGACCGCGGGAAGTTGACCCGCAGCTCGCACAACCGGCCGAGATCTAGCGCCGCCCGAACCTCAGCCAAGTCGCGGCCTTCGATGACGATTTCATCGCGGTCCGCCTTGATCGTCAGTAGCTCGGGTTCGCCCAACGTGTGCTCCCACCGTTTAAGCTGATCGGCAGGAAAGGAAACCCAGCCGCCGACCAGGGCGAAGCGCACCACGCGAGCCGGATCACCGTCGGGGGAGATTTCGCCCCAGTTCGGGGGTGCGGGTCGGGTGAGCGGCTTGGTTCCGGGAAAGACTTCGATGCTCATGCGGCTTTGGGGCTAAGGGTGGGAACGACGCGGG
>CANHJG010000013.1 GCA_947461205.1 Opitutia bacterium | reverse complement strand
TGGCCCGGGCGGAGGCGGAGAACTGGGGTTATCGCCGCTTCCTGGGCTACCTCGTGGAAAACGAAGTCAATGAGCGCCTGCGCCGGCGGATCGAACGTCAGCTGAAGGAATCGGGTCTGCCGTCCGGCAAGACCCTCGAAGCCCTGGACGAGAAAAAACTGCCCGACAAGGTGCGCCGGCAACTGCCGACGCTGCTTTCGGGCGAACTGGTCCGGCGTGGCGACAATCTGCTGTGCTTCGGTCTGCCGGGGCGCGGCAAGTCGCACTTGGTGGCCGCGCTCGGTCGCGAGTGGATCCAGCGGCACCAGTTGAAGGTGTTGTTTACCCCCACCTTCAAACTCGTCACGCAGTTGGTGGCGGCCAAACGTGACCTGAAGCTACCCGGGGCCCTCGCCAAACTCGAGCGCTTCGACGTCGTGATTTTGGACGACATCGGCTACGTGCAGCAATCCCGCGACGAGATGGAGGTGCTCTTCACCTTCCTCGCCGAACGCTACGAGAAGAAGTCTGTCGTCATCACCTCGAACCTGGTCTTCAGCCAATGGGACCAGATCTTCAAGGACCCGATGACGACCATGGCCGCCATCGACCGACTCGTGCATCACGCCACGATCCTCGAGTTTAATGGCGATAGCCACCGTGCCCAGTCGGCGAAAGCCAAAACCAGTGCGTAAGTCCTGAGGTGGAGGAAGGGGGCCAAGCCGGCACCTCTCAAAGCAGAGGTGCCTGCCCCCTTCCTCCACACCTCCATCCCCACGGCGCCGCGTTGCGGCGCCCTCAACGACAATGTCGAAATCAGATTGTCGTCACGGTCGGAAACAGATCGTCGTTGACCACTCGTTGCTCGCCAAGTCGTAGACCCCATAGGGAACCCCCTTGCCAAATTGCTGATCGATGAGGTCGTGAACCTTGACGTGGACCGGTTCTCCGTCGGGCGCTCAGTCCTGGCCGGCGTTGCGGAACTCTCCGATCAATTCCTTGTTTTTGGTATCGAGGGAGACGACGGGCTGGTGCTGTTTCAACAGAGCCGTGACTCGCCGGCTGATATCCCTAGATTGAGCGTTGCGGTCGGGCTGCGACGCCCCTTCCCGCGTCTTGCGATTGCGTGGTAAGCTGTAACCCGCCGCCTTGAGCAGCCGCGCCATCGCGCTATCAGTGACTGGATGCTATTGCCGGATCAGCTCCTCGGCCAAAATGGCCGTGCTTTTGCAGGTCCAGCGCAGGGGCGACTCGGGATGCGCTTGCGTGGCGGGATCGATCAGGCGCTCCAGTGCCTATTGTAACCCGGGATCAATCTGCGTCTTTGGCTTGCGCCCCCGCCCCCGCGGAGCCGCCGGAGGCGGGGACTAGGTTTCGTCCGCGGGTAACGCCGCCGATGCGTCACTTCACGCCGGCCTGCCGATACCGTATTGCGCGCCAAGCCGGTCGCCGCCGCGCCGGCCGTCACACCGCCCCACCCCAACGCCGAGGCGTCTGTCGCCGTCGATGGCCGGCGCATCCGTTCGCCCATCGGTTCCCCGAGAGTATTCTACTTGCGCCGAATCTATTCGGTGATCGCGGTGGTTTGAATTCAGACACGGTGGTGACCTCGGGCAGGTTTTGTATTGCGTCATTCATTATTTCGGCAAGCCACAGCCGGAACGATTGAGCCGTCGGCCGCGCGCTTGCGCGCGCTCTGAAAATGTGCGCGCAAGCGGGCGGCCGACGAAGTCACCGTTCGGTTTTGCAGGCTCGAGGACAATGGCATCGGGCTGGAATGGACGCGGCTAAGAGATTAGGCGCCAAGTTCCACGCCATTCCGCCCCGCCTCCACCCAGAATGGGGGAATCATCGGGGCCGTTAAACGCGTTGCGGCTGAAGAACTGGAACCGTCGGTCAGGACCGGCCCGATTCACAGCCTCCTGCGGCAGACGACGTGGTGCTTAAGGCAGAACGGAGGGCGCGCTGCAGTCGCTGGCCCGAGCTTCGCCCGCACCGGCGCAACCCCTACTCCAAGAACGATGCCTGCTTGGGGCTCTTGGCGGCGCGTTGCGCGGCCTGTTCCGCCGGGGTGGTGGTGAGGTGGCGGGGCGGGCGGGTCGCCTTTTGTGCGACCGCGGCTTCCCGGTCGGTCACGATGCGATCGCAGATTTGATGAAGATGCATCCTCAGCCATTGCGCGGTGCTGCTCGTTTCGCGGTAGTCGGCGGGGCCGTAGCCGTGGATCCGGCCCGATTGCAGCAGGCGATCATTCTGCGCGAACTCTTCCGGTTTGTCCGGATTGTAGACCGCATAGGCGCGACCGCCGCCGCCCTTAACCACAGAGAAACTCGGCACGTCGCTCGGGCCGTCGGCGATGTAGATCATGTTTTGCAGCGGGATCCGGCGGTCCTCGGACTGCATCTTGGAATTCACGTCGATCGCCGGGTTCTTGTTGGTGCCCTTGTTGATCTCGAAGATGGCGCGGGTCTTGCCGGTGTTGTCGATGACCATGCCGATCTGCGCGATCTCGGACGCGGCCTCGAAGGCCATTTCGTTTTGTTTGAGGAAGCCCGGTTGCAGCGGGTTTTCGATGAACTCGCAGGCCCAAACGCCGTCGATGTGCTTGGCGATCGCGCTGCCCCGCACCATCTGGGCAATACCCGTGCTGACGACGTAGTGCTCGAGGGAGATTTCGTGTTTCTGGTATTCGGGCTTTTCCCGCACGAAGGACTTGGCGCGGTCGAAGAACTCGGGAACGCCTGGGTAGAATCGGATGTCCGCGCCGCACTCGAACAGGATCTTGTTGTTCAGGCCGGCGAGCGGTCCGGCGAGGGTGTAGGTCAGCAGGTGGTTGAGGTAACCGAGTTCGCCGGCCAGGTGGTAGCCGCGGCGGTGGTACTGTTCGATCAGCGCGTTGGTTTCGGCCCAGAAGTTGGCCTCATCGACGCCGTAGCGGCGGAACAGCGGGGACTGCATGTATTCCGGGATTAAGGTCTTGTCGAAGTCCCAGATGCACGCGATGGTGTTTTGTGTGAAGAGTGTCGTGGCCATTGCTAGTCAGCACCGCTAGGCAGATTTGCCTCGCGAGACGAGTGCTGCGAGTGGAGCCGCAAGCGGCGGCCCGCGCAATGTGCAAATCGCCGCCCGCGCTCCTCCGAATTCATGGACGAACTTCCCTCGATCGCACCTTTCCAACGCCGCCTCGGCGAACTCGCCGCGCAGATGGCGGAGCCGTCCTTCTACACGAACCCGCGGCGGGCCGCGGACGTGACCCGGGAACATCAGAAACTCCTCCAGCTCGTGGCGGAGCATGATCTGCATACGCGCCTGGAGCGCGAGATCGTCGAGGCGGTCGACTTCGGGAAAGACCCGGCCACGGACCCGGAGCTGCGGGAGCTGGCGACGGCCGAGTTGCCCGAACTGGAGCGTCGGTGCGCGGAGCTGCGGCGGTCGATTTTGCTGGCGATGATCCCGCCGGATCCGACGGACTCACGGCACACCGTGATGGAAATCCGGGCGGGCACGGGGGGCGACGAAGCGACGCTGTTCGCTGCGGACCTTTTCCGGCTTTACTCGAAATACGCCGACTCGCGCGGGTGGAAAATCCAGCCGATGAGCAGCAGTTCGTCGGAGCGGGGCGGCTACAAGGAAGTGATTTTTTTGATCACGGGTACTGATGTTTACAAACAGCTCAAGTTTGAGAGTGGCGTGCACCGGGTGAAGCGCGTGCCGGTGACGGAGGCGAGCGGACGCATCCACACCTCGACGGTGACCGTGGCGGTGTTGCCCGAGGCGGAGGAGGTGGACGTGCAAATTGATCCGCAGGACCTCGAGATCACGGTCGCGCGGGCCAGCGGGCCGGGTGGGCAGGGCGTGAACACCACGGATTCAGCGGTGCAGATCCAACACAAGCCGACGGGGCTGATCGTCACGTGCGCGGACGAGCGTTCGCAGCTGAAGAACAAGGCGAAGGCCCTGACGGTGCTGCGCTCGCGGCTGCTGAAGCGCAGGGAAGACGAAGAGCGGGCGAAGTATGCCGCCACGCGCCGCAGCCAGATCGGGTCGGGCGATCGCAGCGAGCGGATCCGCACGTATCACTATCTGCAAAACCGGGTGACGGAGCACCGGATCGGGCTCACGCTTTACACCTTGCCGCAGGTGATGGAAGGGAACATCGACGCGATCATGACTGCGCTGCAAAAAGCCGATTACGAAGAGAAGCTCGCCGCCCTCACGGGGCAGGTCTACCTACCGGCGCGGGCGGCCGCCAACGACGAGGATTGAGATGCCGACGCTCCTCGAAATCATCAAGAAGACGACGGACTTTCTCGCGGCGAAGGGGGTGGAGTCCGCGCGACTGAATGCCGAGCTGCTCATCGGCCACGCCCTCGGCCTGAAGCGCATGGCGCTCTACCTCCAGTTCGAGCGACTCCTGGGCGAACCGGAGTTGGAGAAGATCCGGCCCCTCGTGCGTCGCCGGAGTCTGCGCGAGCCGGTGCAATATATTCTGGGCGAAACGGAGTTCCACGGGCTCAGGCTGAAGGTGGACCGCCGGGCGCTCATCCCTCGCCCGGAAACGGAACTGCTGGTGGAGAGCATCATCGCCGCCGCGCTGGTCCCGCCGGCCGCGATTCTCGATCTGGGGACGGGCAGCGGAGCCATCGCGCTGGCCCTGGCGCAGAAATTTACCGACGCCAAGGTCACGGGCGCGGATGTGAGCGAGGACGCGCTCGCGCTGGCCCGGGAGAACGCCGTGCAGACGGGGCTGCAGGAACGCGTGGAATTCGTGGCTTCAAACTGGTTTACCCGTCTCCCGGCGGAGGCACGGTTCGACGTGATCGTGGCGAATCCGCCGTATCTCACGGCGGCGGAAACGGCGCAGACGGCGCCGGAAGTGCGCGGATTCGAACCCGGCAGCGCCCTGACCGCGGCCGACGAAGGCTTGGCGGACCTGCGGGCGATTATCGGGCAGGCGCGGGCGTTTCTTGCGGCGGGCGGTCTGTTGGCTCTGGAGACCGGGATCGCCCAGCATGCGGAACTGCTCCGGCTGGCGGCGGCGGCGGGGTTTGCGCGCTGGGAATCCCGGCCGGACTTGACCGGACGGGACCGCTTCGTGCTGGCGTGGCGCTGAGGCGGCGGCCTTAGCCGCCGCCGGCGGCGGTGAGTGGCGGCCGACTGCTGGCCCAGAGGTCCTGATTGGCGCCGAGCGCGATCGCATCGCTCACCACGCGGAGCGTTTCGCGCAGATGAACATCGGCCTTCACGTAGGTGTCATTCTCCTCTTCGGCCACGTCGGCGTCCTCCTCGGAGTTCGCATCGGCGTCCGGGTCTTTCTTGACCGCTTTGATGCGCGGGGGCGTGGGCGGTCCGAGGCGGAATTCCTTGAAGGCGTAATCGTTCTTAGCGAGGAGCTTCTTTTCGGCGTTCATTTCCTTGCGGAAGGCATCGTCGTTTACCTTTTGTTTCTTCCGCTCTTCGAGGTTCACGGAAATCAACTTCTGTTCCTGGCGGGTTTTGAACCACTCGATATTTTTCCGCAGGTAGGCGAATTCCTCGAGCTTGGCCTGGCGGTCGAGGCTCGTTTGGCGGAGGGGGGTGAGCACTTTGGGATCGAGCGGCGCGCCTTCGAAGGAACTGGTCGGAATCTTGTCCCACACCAGCGCGTGCGGTAGGTCGCCTTCGCCGATACCGGAAATGAAATTGCTGACAGACGGGAGGACAATGTCGGGAATCACGCCCTTGAGCTGGGTGGAATCGCCGCTGGGGAGATAGTATTTCTGGATGGTGAATTTGGCGGCGCCGGTCTTGGCGGACGTGCCGTCCTTGTTAGTGGCGTAGGCGAGGGCGCGGGAGAGTTGTTTCATTTCGACGACCGACTGCACGGAGCCTTTGCCGTGGGTGGAGTTGTCGCCGACGACGATGGCTCGTCCGTAGTTCTGCAGGGCGCCGGCGACGATCTCCGAGGCGGAGGCACTGAAGCGGTCGACGAGGACAGCGAGCGGGCCAGCGTAGGCGATTTTCTCATTGTTGTCCTTGTCCACCTGGATTTCGCCGTTGTAGTTTCTCACCTGCACCACCGGTCCCTTTTTGATGAAAAGTCCGGCGAGCTCGATGGCCTCGTTCAGATAGCCGCCACCGTTCCGCCGGAGGTCGAGGACGAGACCTTGGACGCCCTGCTGCTTGAGTTGCTCGATGAGGCGGGCGACGTCCTTCGACGCCGTGCTTTTCTCGGAGTCGGTGTCGCCGTCGTCGTCGGCATAGAACGCGGGGAGGGTGATGACGCCGAGGGTCTGTTCCTTGCCCTCGCTGAGCGGAACCTGGAAGACGGCCGCTCGGGCGCGCGCGGCGTTGAGCTTCACGATGTCGCGGGTGATGATGATTTCTTTGCGCACCGACGGATCGGTGGCGTCGGCGGGCTGAACCATGAGATGGACGTTTGAGCCTTTTTCCCCGCGGATCATGTCGACGATTTTACGAAGCTTCATGCCGATGATCTCGACCGGTTCTTTGCCCGTCTGGGCGACCGAAATGATCTTGTCGTTGGGTTTGAGAACGCGACCGAGATCAGCGGGACCGCCCGGGACAATTTCCTTCACGATGCAGTTATCGTCCTCGAGGCTGAGCAGGGCGCCGATGCCATAAAGCTTGAGCTTCATCTGAATGGCGAAGTCCTCGAAGGTCTCGGCGGAAAAATAGGTCGAGTGCGGATCGTAGAGGTGGGCGATGGTGCTCAGGTAGAGTTCGGCGAGGTTGCCGCCGTCTATTTCGGCGACGTTTTTGAGCATACGCTCGTAGCGTTTGCGGATGGTCACCTTGGCTTCTTCGGCGGTCTTCTTGTTGAGCATCTCGCCGACCAGTTCAAATTTTAGCCGTTTGCGCCAAAGGTCATCGGATGCGGCGGCCGTCAAGGGCCATTCCGATTTAGTCCGGTCGGCGCGATAGGTTTCGGCCGCCCCGAGGTCGACGTCCTTTTTCAGTTCCTCAAAGATCCAGCCCACGCGGTCTTCGACGCGTGTTTGGTAGACGTTGAAGATTTCGTAGGCGGCGTCGATGTTGCCGAGAAACGCAGTGTTGTAGTAGACGTTCTTGGCATATTTCTCGGAAAAGGTGGCCTTGTCGCTACCGATGAAAAACAGGTGCTGACCGTCGAGCTCCGTCATGTAGTCGGGCACGACTTGGGAGTAATCGGTGCTGCGCACGGAGTCGTGGGCGTAGTGCGCCTGTTCGAGCAGCTTGACGAGGGTGGTCGCCTCGGACTTGAGTGTTTCCGACGTGGAGAATTTCCGGTCGGGCGCCGCGAAGGCGGTCGCGAGCACGAAAGCGCAAACCAAAGCGGTAGCAAAGCGGCGAACGGCGGAATCGCGGATCATAAAAAGGTAAGAGGGGTGGAGAGCGGGAGATGTTTCACTCAATCGGCGGAGATATCAAGGCGCGAGGCGAGATCGAAGGGCGGCGCGGGTGACCAGGTCGATCAAAATGATGGGGGGCCTGGCCGGTCCCGGCCCTCCCGTGCGAGGCGCAGCGGGTGAGTGGGACGGACGCGGCTCGTCGGGCGTTCAGCGCCGGCTCAGGAGATCCTTGGCTTCGTCCAGCAAGCGCCGCTCCTCGACGCTGAGGGAGGCGAAGCCGTGGCTGTTAATTTTGTCCAGAACGCGGTCGACGTCGGCGCGCAGGTTAACGCGGCGGCTGGAGTTGTCGGCGGGCGGCGGAGTGATCGGCTCGGCGGGTCGGGCGCGGTTCAGCCGGGGGGCGGGGACCGCGGCGACCCGGCGACCGAACGGGCGCCATTCCGACCCGTGGACGAAACGGTAATAGATCCAGCCTGCCATCATCCCCCCGAGGTGCGCTGACGGCGCGTAGGCCAACGGGGGGGGATTGCCGAGGATTTCGTAGAAGCCGAAGGCGAAGAGGTCGATGACGAGCAGGCCCAACGCGAGGTGTTTGAGCCGGAGGGTTACCGGGAAAAAGAACAATAACAGGAAGCTGAACTCGCGGTTGGGATAGAGCGCGGCGTAGAGCGCGAGCAGGCCGCACACGCCGGCGGTGCCGCCGAGGAGAAGGCCGTCATGCCGCCAGTTCACGGCCGCCCAAACCAAGCCGCCAAGCACAATCGATCCCGCGAAGACCCCGACGAAGCGACGCACGCCCAGCAAGGGCTCCAGGGCGCGGCCGAAGGCGTAGAGACCGGCGAGCACGAAGCCGACATGGAACAGATTGGTCGGGCTGTGCAGCAGCCAATAAGTGGCGAGGGTCCAAACGCTCCCGCTGGCCAGGCCCGCAGGGCTGACCGCGAGGCCCCGGTGGAGCTGATCCGAGGCGTTGAACCCCGGCGACACGAGGACCAGTTCGAGGGCAAATGCGCCGACCATAGCGGCGAGCAACCACATCAACGCCGACGTCGCTTCCCGGGGATAGGCGTCGCGCGGGGAATGGCGGTCGGAAAGCATTCGGGCGACGGTAGCGGCGCAAAGGGCAAACACAAGCCGGGGCCGTGAGTCCGGGAGCGGAGGGAGACCAGACACGGTGACGAATACGGTGCCGCTTGACAGAGTTTCGAAACATTTTCTTTGTTCGGTCACTTATGGCAAACAAAGCTGACAAGTGGGCACCCAACGCAGCCGGAAAGTTCTACGTCGATCAGCAGTGTATCGATTGCGATCTTTGCCGCGAAACTGCCCCGGGTTTTTTTACTCGGCACGACGAAGGGGGTTACTCCTACGTTCACAAGCAGCCGACCTCCGAGGAAGAAGTCGCACTGTGCATGGAAGCGTTGGAAGGCTGCCCGGTCGAGGCCATCGGCAACGACGGCGAGGAATAAGCGCCGGGATTTTCTTCTGCGATCCTGAGCCCCGGCGTTTGCGCCGGGGTTTCTTTGTGGCCACCCGGAAACGCTTGTTAAGCCAAGACGCACGACCTCTAAACAACAGACTTGTTTTTGCGGAGGCGGGTGCTAGCGGTTCGGGATGATGAAACGTGCCATCGGGTTGCTGGGGGTCTTGGTGCTGCTGCCGCTGGGGGCGGAGGACGTTGCCGTCAGCCTGCCGGAGGTGACGGTTTTTTCCCCGCGGGTGGCGAACCAGTCGCCCGCCGGGACCTTTGCGATGCCGGTGTCGGCCTTGCGCTATGAGCCGCGGGTGGACATCGCCGCGCGCAATCTGGGCGAGGCCCAAGCCGACGTGACGCTGCGCGGGGGAATTTTTGAAAACACGGGGTTCCGGCTCGGGGCGGTGTCGGTGTTTGATCCGCAGACCGGGCACTATCTCGCCGAGATTCCGGTGGCGCCGGCGATGCTGGGTGCGCCCGAAATTCTCCTCGGGGCCGATCACGCGCTTGAGGCCTTGAACTCCACGGTGGGCGCGTTCGGCTATGGGTGGCGCCCGATCCGGACCGCGGGTTCGCTGGGGCTGGCGGCCGGCGATTACGGGCTGAACCGGCAGGAGTTTTACCAGGGCGCCTGGAGCGAAGTCCGGTTGGGCGGCCGGAGGCTGGCGGCGGATCTGGCGTGGGGGCGGTCGGAGTCGGACGGTTCGGTGGCGTTCGGCGAGCAGAACTTCGAGCGGATCAACGGCCGGCTGCAGCTGGCCGGCCCGGCGGCACAGACGGATTTGTTTGCGGGCTATCAGACAAAATTTTTCGGGTGGCCGAATCTCTACACGCCGTTCAATTCGAATGAGACCGAGAACCTGCAGACGCTCTTGTTCGCACTCAACCACCGGGCCGATGGGGGGGGCGGCGACTTCGTGGAGGCCGGGGTGTGGTATCGGCGCAACAAGGACGATTATGCCTTCAACCGGTTTGCGCCGCTCGGGCCCGTGCATCCCTTTCAACACACGACGTGGGCGCATGGCGCCGCGTTTGGCGGGCGAAAGAGTCCGGGGGATGTGACGGTTCATTTTCGGGGCGAGTTGGTGGCGGACGAGCTCAAATCCACCTCGCTTACGGCCGGCCGGTTTCACTCCCGCACGCTCACCAAATTTTCTCTTGTGCCGGAGAAGGCCTGGGGACCGGCGGCCGGTGATCGCGTGGTGGTGAAGGCTGGCGCCGGCTATGACGACAGCAACCGGGGTGGGGCGGCGGTCTCGCCGGTCTTCGAGCTGGCGCGGGAGCAGCCGGGCGCGGCGCTGCAGCGAATCCATTTCAGCTATGCGAAAACGACGCAGGTGCCGACCTACACGGCGCTGAACTCCAGCGCGGTGGCGGGTCTGTTCCGCGGCAACGCCAACCTCGGACGGGAAAGCAGCCACAACGTCGAACTGGGCGCCCGGGGCACGCTGCTGGGCTGGACCGGGCAGGCGGCGCTGTTCCATCGGCGCGACGATGCGCTGGTGGACTGGACGTTTCGGCGCGGGGTGACGGCGCGGACGGCCAATGCAGTGGACGTGGCCACTTCGGGCGTGGAGTTGGTCGTGCGGCGCTCATGGGGAGCGGTGGACGCGGTGCTCGGCTACACCGGCCTGTCCAAGGATGCCGACTACCGCGGGGCGGCGGTGGACGCCAGTTTCTACGCGCTCAACTATGCGCGGCACCGGTTGACGGCGGCGTTGACGGCGCGGCTTGGCCACGGGGTTGAATTGCGAATGGACAACGTGGCGCGGTGGCAGGCGGACAATCTGCTGCGCGTCATCGGGGGCGACGAAGCGGTGACGAGTTCCCTCGGCATCGTCTACCGGCCGGCGGCCTGGCGCGGGGTGGAGTTTTCCGTGTTGGCGGACAATCTGTGGGACAGCCGCTTTCAGGCGGTGCCGGCGGTGCCGGCCGCGCGGCGGCAGGTCTCGGTCGGTGCCGGTTACGCATGGTGAGGTTTTGCGGTTTGACATCGGGGGCGCGGGGCGGGTGTTTCGCGGCATGTCAGCAAACCCGTTTCTCGATTCTGCGTTTCACATCCGTTGGTCCGCGCTCGTGCCAGAGCGGGTGGGGCCCGCGATCGAAGCGGCGCTCGGGCGGGCCAAGGCGGCGGTCGACGGGATCGCCGCCCGGGACCTCGGTGCGCTGACCTACGAAAACACGTTTCTGGCCCTGGAAAGCGCGACGGAGGAACTGAACCTGGCCTGGGCGAAGGTCACGCATCTGCAGTCGGTGGCCGACTCGCCGGCGCTGCGCGAGGCGCACAACGCGATGTTGCCGCTGGTTTCGGCGTTCTCGGCGGGGATTCCGCTCAACGCGCGGTTGTGGGCGGTCCTGAAGGCGGCGGCCGAGACGGCGGCGGTGCGCGCGCTGACGGGAATTCACCGGCGGTTTGTGGACGAGACGGTGGCGGATTTTCGGCAGGCGGGGGCGGATCTGCCTCCGGAGCAACGCGCGCGGCTCGAGGCGTTGCAGACCGAGCTGGCGCAGCTGACGCAAAAATATTCCGAAAATGTGCTCGATGCGACGAATGCGTGGCAGTTGGTCGTAAGCGATGAGGCGAGGCTCGCGGGGCTGCCGGCGCACGCGCAAGCTGCGGCGCGGCGCGCGGCGGAGGCGAAAGGGCTCGCGGGCTGGCGCTTCACGCTGCACCTGCCGTCGCTGGAGCCGTTTATGACTTATCTGGCGGATGAGGCGCTGCGCCGCGAGATGTGGACGGCGTCGGCGGCGGTCGGCGCCCGGGCGCCGCACGACAATGCGCCGCTGATTGGGCGCATCCTGACGTTGCGGGCGGAAAAAGCCGCGCTGTTGGGCAAAGCGCATTTCGCCGATCTGGTGCTCGAGCGGCGGATGGCCAAGACGGGCGCGCGGGCCCTTGCGTTTATCGCGGACATGGAGGCGCGGGCGCGCGGCGCGTTTGGGCGCGAGTGCGGCGAGTTGGAGGCGTTCAAGGCGCAGCAGACGAACGGGCCGGTGGCGCGGCTGGCCCCTTGGGAAATACTGTATTGGGCCGAGAAACTCCGGCAGTCGCGCTACACGTTCGACGAGGAAATCCTGCGGCCGTATTTCCCGATGGACCGCGTGATCGCGGGGATGTTTGAGCTGGCGGCGCGGATTTTTGGGCTGCGGGTCGTGGAACGCGCGCCCGGCGAGGTCGAGGGTTGGCACCCGGAGGTGAAGTTTTACGACGTGAGCGATGCCCGGGGCCGGCACGTGGGGTCGTTCTATGCCGACTGGTATCCGCGGGAGTCGAAACGCGGCGGGGCCTGGATGAACTATCTCATCACCGGCGGGCCGCGGCCCGACGGTTCACGCGCCCCGCATCTCGGACTGATGTGCGGGAACATGACACCGCCGAGCGAGGGCAAGCCGGCGCGGTTGACGCATCGCGAAGTCGAGACCGTGTTTCACGAGTTCGGGCACCTGTTGCACCACCTGCTGGGCGAGGTGGAAATCAAGTCGCTCAACGGGGTGAATGTAGCGTGGGACTTCGTCGAGCTGCCGTCGCAGATCATGGAAAACTGGACGTGGGAGCGGGAGTGCCTCGACCTCTTCGCGCGCCACCACGAGACGGGGGCGGCGATCCCGGAGGAAATTTTCCGCAAGTTGACCGCCGCGCGGAATTTTCGCTCGGCGTGTGTAACGATGCGGCAGGTGGCGCTGGCGAAAATGGACCTGCTGTTGCACGTGCGGACGGCGGAGTTTGCGGGCGAGCCGGATGTGGAGACGCCGGCGCGGGCGGCGGTGGCCGAGTGTCTGGTGCCGACCGAACCGCCGGCGCCGACGGTGGTGAAGAAGTTCACCCATATTTTCTCCGATCCGGTGGGCTACGCGGCGGGTTACTATTCCTACAAATGGGCCGAAGTGCTCGATGCGGATGCGTTCACGCGGTTCAAGCGGGAGGGCGTGTTCAACGTGCGGGTCGGCGCGGAGTTTGTCGAGAAAGTGCTGAGTCGGGGGAATTCGGCCGATCCCGCGGAACTGTATCGGGCCTTCATGGGTCGGGATCCTGACCTTAACGCATTGCTGCAGCGCAACGGGCTGATTCCGGGGGGCTGACGTGGCGGGCGGTCCTGAGAAGGATTCATGCGCCGCCGACTGCTTAAATTATTTTGGGTGCTGGCAGCCGGGCTCGGTTTGACCGCGGCGGCTTCGCCGTGGTGGCTGGGGGCGGCGTTGCGCTCGGCCGGTGCGTCGCGCGGTCTGACGTTCGCGCGTTATGAAAGGGTCGGATACGGTCGATTTGCGCTGCACGAGGCCGCGTTCAGCGTCAACGGGGTGCGCGCGACGGTCGCGCGGATCGAGGCCGACACGCCGCTGGTGGGGTGGTGGCGGCGCGGGGAAATCGTCGGGGGACGATGGGCGGTCGACGTGGCAGGACGCGCGGCCGAGACGGGCGCAAGCCCGACCCGTCTCGGCTGGGTGTCGTTGCGGGCGCAGTTGCAGGCCATGGCGGGGCACCTTGGCCGGTGGGCGCCACGCGTGAAGATCGAGGCGGGCGTCGTGCGGTGGCCCGGGGCGGAGTTGACGTGTGCGGCGGCCGTTTGGGCGAACCGCGAACTGGTGGTGAAGGATTTGGCTTATCGCGGCCTGCAGGCGGATGCGGCGCTCGCGTTTCCGGTGGATGCGGTGCGGCTCGGGCTGCGCGGGAGCGAGGCCGAAGGGCATTTCGAGAGCCGCGGCGCTGAGGTGACCGGGGCGGTGCTCCTGTGGGCGCAGCATGCGACCCTGCGGGCGCGGTTTGGCGGCGAGGGTTGGCTGCCGGCCGAGGCCGCGCTGGAAGCGGAAAACTGGAGTGTGCCCGGAGAGCGGCTAAAGCTTGGCGACGGGTTTGCCGCGGTGCGTGCGCGGGGAAAAGTGGAATGGTACGGCGACCGGATCTTCGCGGATTTTTCGGCTGCAGGGGAGCCGATCCCGGGCAAAACGGTGCCGCCGCTCGAGGCGACGTTGCGCGGGCAGGGCGACGCGGAGGCGTTTACGGTGGAGACGCTGCACGCGACCCTGCCGGGCATCGTGGCGCGATTGAGCGAGGCCGTAACGGTGGAGCGGAGCGGGAAATTCCGGCAGAGCGGAGCACGATTTACAGTGGAGGCCGATTTGGCCAAGCAGCCATGGTTTACTGCGCAGGGCACCGTGAGTGGCGAGGCTCGGCTGGCGACGAGTTTCAGCCAGACACCGGTGGTGGAATTTCAATTGAGGGGGCGAGATATCGCTTCGACCGGTTGGGAGGCTTCGTTGATCGCGGCAAAGGGCGATTTCGCCTGGCCGCGGGTTCGCGTGAGCGAGGGCGCGGTCACGGGCACGGCCGGGGAAAGCCTGGTCTGGCGCGGCGGCTGGAATTTTGAGACGAAGGAAATTCTCGACGCGGCGGCCGAGGGACAGATCCGGCGCGCCACGGTCGGGCGCTGGGTGCCGGCCAGTCTGGGTTTCGACGCGGGCACGCTCAAGGTGGTAGCGGCGGGGCGGCCGACGGACCTCGTGCACGCGGGGCGCGCGGAGGCGGTGGGCGTAACGTTTCCCGGAGTAAATCCACTCGGTGTGACCGTGGCGTGGTCCGGGCGGGGCGGGGCGCTGGAATCGTTGGACGTGGACGCGGCGGCGGGGACGACCGTGATTTCGGCGGGGGGCGCGGTGAAGGACGGGGCGGTGCAATTGACGAAATTGGCGTTGGCCCAAGGCGGGGTGGAGCGGCTGCACTTGACGAAGCCGGCGGCGATCCGGTGGCGGCCGGGATTCGAGGTTGACGCGTTGCAACTCTCTGGACCGGAGAGTGCGGTGGACGCGTCCCTGGTGTGGGGCGAAACGGGTCGGCTGGAGCTGGCGGCGAAGAATTTTTCTTCGGTGTGGTTGGGCGAGTTGGCGGTGTGGCGTGGGCCGGCCTGGCGGCTGGCTTCGCTGACGGCGAAAGGGACGTGGGCACGGGGACCGATGGCGTTTGCGCTGAAGAGCACGGCGGCGATCGAGGTGGGCGCAGGAAAAAGTGCGGTCGTCGCGGTGGCCGCATCTGGCGACTCCAGCGGCGTACGAATCGAGGAACTGAGTGTCCTGGAGGAGGGGAAAAGCGTGGTGCGCGTGGTCGGAAGATTTCCGCTGCGCGTGAGTCCGGCGGCGACGCCGGTGGTCAGCTTCGAGCCGGAGGGGGCGCTGGCGCTCGACGGGACAACGGTACCAAATGCGGGGTTTTGGCGGCAGTGGGCGGAACTCACGGGTTTCGAGGCACAGGAGCCCGAGGCGTCGGTGCATGTGACCGGGACGTGGGCGCGGCCGCAGGGGACGTTTCACGTCAAAGCGGCGCGGGTGTCGGTCGATGCCGGGCGGTTCAAACGCCCGATACCGACCGTAGACACGCTCGACGTGGAAATTGCGGGAACGGCGGGCGAGCTGCGGCTCGAACGGTTGACGGCCAAGGTCGAAGGGCAAACGGTGCGGGCCCGCGGGCGTGTGCCGGTGGGTGAGGGGCGGTGGCGGGATTTTCTGGCGAGCCCGCTGGCGTGGCTGCAGGGCGGGGCGGAGGGGCGGCTGGAAGTGCCCGACGCCGACGTCGCGGGACTGGCGCGGTTTCTGCCCGTGTGGGTGGCGCCGCAGGGGCGGTTGCAGCTGGATCTGAACGTCAAGGCGGGGGGCGTGAGTGGCGCGGTGAAGCTGCGGGACGCGGCGACGCGTCCGCTCGGGCCGCTCGGGGTGTTGCAGGAGATCCATGCGGAGGTGGCGCTCGCGGGGCGCAAGCTGGAGTTGCGGTCGGTGACGGCGCAGAGCGGCGGACAATGGGTAACGGCGCGCGGGACGGTTGAACTGCCGGAGGCGGTGGCGAAAACGGGCGGGGTGGAATGGGCCGAGGGGGTGAAATTCAACGTGGCGTTGCAGGGGGAGAATTTGCCGTTCGTGCGGCAGACGGGCGTGTTGGTCCGGGGGGATCTGGATTTGACGCTGACGTCGCCGGACGGGCGGCCGCCGCTGATCGCGGGGAAGGTGCGGTTACGCGAGAGCCTGTTCTTGTCGGATATCCGGGCGTTGGTGCCGGGAGGTGCGCGCACGCGGGCGCGGACGCCGCCGTATTTTGCGGTGGAGGCCGTTCCCTACGCTGCGTGGCGAATCGACGTCGGGGTGGCGGGGGAGAAGTTTTTGAACTTGCGCACGGCGTTGTTCACCGGTGTGGCGTCGGCGAATTTCCGGTTGGGCGGAACGCTGGGCGAGCCGGCGTTGCGGGGAGAGGCGACGATCGACGAGGGGGCGGTGAAACTGCCGTTCGCGACGTTTGCGGTGCAGGAGGGGCGGGTGAGTCTGACGCCGGAGCAGGGGGCCGAACCGCAGGTGTGGCTCGTGGGCACGGTGCGCCGGCTGAACTACGATTTGCGCATGGAGGCGAGCGGACCGGCATCGGCGCCGGCGCTGATGTTCTCGTCCAGCCCGCCGCTGGAATCGGCGCAGGTGCTGCTCATGGTGATGGCGGGCGAGGCGCCGCACGACGAGGTGACTTACTCCGACCGGCAGCGGGTGGCGCGGCTGGGGAGTTTTTTGGGGCAAAGCCTGCTCGCCAGCTTCGGCGGCGAGAGCGAAGCGGGTGAACGGGTGAGTCTATCCGCCGGCGAAAATATTTCGCGCCAAGGTCGCGAGACCTACGGGATCGAATACCGGCTGAGCGACCGCTGGTCGGTCGTCGGGGAACTCGACGAATTTGATGAGTTCAATGTGGGTTTGAAATGGCGCGTGTTCTCCAAGGGCGGGACGCGGGAGGAGCGGAAACAATAATGGATCCGAGCAACAACCAACGACGGAGCAGGAGGGCGGCGCTTCGGTGCGAAGGGCAAGCGATCCCGGGGTTCGTCGGCGGGTGTGCCGCGTTGCTGCTCGGCGGACTCCTGTCGGGTTGTGCCACGTCCCGCGGAGGAGCGAAACCATCGCCGGTGGCGACGTTGAGCGTGGCGGGGATGGGCTGGTTCAGAGACCGGGAACTGCGGATTTCGTTGGAACGCTTGCTCGGCAGCGCGCGCGGCGAGGTGTTGGGCGCAAACGGGGTGGAAGACGCCATGTGGCTGTTGATGTCCGCTGTGCAGGAGGAAGGGTTTCTGCGGCCGACTGTCGTGGTGGAGTGGGTGGGGGCGGGCGGGGAGAAGACGGAGTTCGCGCTCGATGCCAGCATGGCGACGGCGGTGCCGCGGGCGACGGCGGCACGGGCGGTGAGCTTTCGGGTGAAGCCGGGCGTCCGGTTTTTTGTGAGCGGAGTGAGCTTCGCGGGCTTGCACGCGGTGCCCGAGCGGACGGCCCGGAGTTTTTTCGGCGGCGACGCGGGCTTGTTTGCCGGCAAGGCCAGTCGGGCGCACACGCCGGCGCGGCTGGCGCGGGGCTTGGACGGGTTGCAGGCGGAATTGCGGCAGCGCGGTTTCGCCGAGGCGGAGGTGCGCGCGGCTCGTGTCGACGCCGACGGGCGCACGGGCGCGGTGATGCTCGCCGTGGTCGTGACCGAGGGACCGCGGTGGTGGGTGCGGACGGTGCGGGTGGAAGGGGCCGAGAGCACGGGCGTCGCGTTGGGCGGTCTGCCGCGATTTGTCGGCCAGCCGTGGACGACCGCGCTGGCGCAGAGTGTAGCGGGCGACCTGAGGAAGGCCCTTTTTGCGCAGGGCTATGCCGACGCGACCGTGGCCGTGGCGCGCGAGGCGACGAGAGCCGCGGATGGGAGCAAGGACGTCGCGGTGACGGCGCGGGTGCGGGCGGGCGGGCCCGTGCGGCTCGGTCCGGTGCGGTTCGAAGGCGCGGAGCGGGTGCGCGAACAGGTGCTGCGCCGCCGGGTGCAGGCCAAACCGGACGAACCGTTGAACCCGTCGGACATCGACCAGGCGCGTTTCCGTCTCGCGCGGCTCGGGGTGTTCGAAAAGGTGGACGTGAGGTATGAGCCCGCGGACGGCGCGGTGCGGAGTCCGGTGTTCACGGTGCGCGAGGGGCGGAGCTTCGAGACGAATTTGCTTTTCGGTTACGGAAGCTACGAGCAGCTGCGGGGCGCCGTGGAGCTGCGGCAGTTCAATGTTTTCGGGAGGGCCCACCAGACCCGGCTACAGTTGGTCCAATCGATGAAGAGCACCCGGGGTGATTATTCCTACACGGTGCCAGAGCTGTTCGGCGAGTCCGTGGACGGGACGGCGAAAGTCTTCGGGCTGCAGCGGGACGAACTGGCGTTTCAGCGGCAGGAATATGGTGTGAACGCGGTGGTGAGCCTGCCGGTGCGTTGGCTCGGCGTGAACGCGAAGGCGGGTTACACGTTCCAGTCGTTGAAAAACCGGGACAGCGAACTGGCCACGCGGGCGATCGACGACCGGCAGGTGACGGTGGCGAGTGTCGATGCGGGCGTGACGCGCGACCGGCGGGACAATCCGTTGCGGCCGCGGCGGGGCTACCGGGCGTTCGCGCAGGTGGAGGCGGCGAGCCGGACGCTGGGCGGCGAGGCGGAGTTCCAGCGGTTCGAGTCGGGCGGCGCCTATCACACGCCCTGGGGCGACGGGCGTTGGGTGCATGCGGCGCTGACGCACGGCGTCATCACGACCTGGGGCACGGGCGACCGGAGGCTGCCGGTGAACAAGCGGTTCTTCCCGGGCGGAGGCAGCAGCATTCGCGGTTACCGTGAGGGCGAAGCTTCGCCGCGCGGGGCCGGCGGGCGTTTCGTCGGCGCGAAGAGCGCCACGCTCGCGAATCTGGAAGTTGAACAGGCGCTGACGTCGCAGTGGTCGGTCGTCGGATTCAGCGACGCGGTGGCCACGGCGGCGGAACTGCGGGACTATCCGGTGGCAGGCGAGCGGCTGTATTCGGCGGGGCTCGGCGTGCGTTACCAGACGCTGATCGGACCGGTGCGCGTGGAGTATGGACGAAATTTCAAACCGCGCGCGGGCGACCCGGGCGGCACGTGGCAGATTTCGGTGGGTGCGCCTTTTTAGCAGCCGGGGCGACGGAGCAACGGCGCCGGGAAAAAATCTTGTCGCCGCAGCGCGGGCAGGCGGCGTAGAGCTGGGGGCTATGATTATCGCCGACCTCGCTAAGCTTCCCGGTGGCACTTTTCCCGCGCGTCGATGGGGCCGCGGCCTCGTCGGCCAATTGGGCCAGCCGATCGCGGCCAAGGGTTTTTCGATGGGCTATTCGATTTTGGAGCCCAAGGGCGGACAGGTGCCCTGGCACAACCAGGAGCAGGAAGAGGTTTACTTCATCGTGCAGGGCGAAGGTGAAATCTGCGTCGGCACCGAGCGCAGTCCGATCAAGGCGGGGCAGGCGGTCTTCATGCCGCCGACCTTGTTTCACCAGCTCACCAATACCGGCGACGAACCGATGCACATGATCTACGTGTATTGCCCGGGCGGTGACGTGGCGCACTGGCGGCAGGAGCTGAACGGCACGCTGCCGAAGGCGGGCGAGGGTGCGATCCCGCCCTTGCCGGCGGGCGCGCAGCCGCAGTGCACGGTCGCGCCGGGCGCATGAGCGGGGTCACGGCCGCCACGCCCGCGGGGTGCGCCCGGTCTGGCGGCGAAACCAGCGGCTGAAATAGTTGGGATCGTCGAAGCCGGCTTGGGCGGCGGCCTCGGCGACGGCCATTTTGCTGCGCAGGGCGGCCTGCGCGCACTCGAGGCGGACGCGGTCGCGCAGGGCGCGGAGGCCGAGACCGGATTCGCGTTTCAGTTTCCGGGTGAGATGGTCGGGATGATACCCGAGGTCGCGGGCAATTTTCTCGAACGAAGCGGGGGCGCGAACGCGGTCGCGGAGTTTTTCGAAAAGCGTGAGGACGGGCGGGTCGGCGACGGGCGAGTGGTCGAGGAGACGGGCCACGACGGCGAGGATCGCCGGATAGTCGGCCAGCGTGAGCCGGCCTTTGCGCGGAACGCGCGAGAGCAGCGCGTGGAGCTCGTTCAGAGTCGCGGACGAGAGGGTGCGGTGGGCGGAGCGGACGCGGCCGGCGTCCTCGAGCTCGTAGTCGAGCACAAGACAGAGCGGGCGGCTGCGGCCGGCGACGGAAAAGCCGTGAGGAACGTGCGGCGGGATGACGAAGAGGTCCCCGGCGCGAGCCCGGCGGCGCCGGCCGTTCACGGTCTGCACGCCTTCGCCGGAAAGGTAGAGAATCAGCTGCGCATAGGCGTGGCCGTGGGGTGCGACCTCCGCGTCGCGATGGCGGTTGAGCTGGAGTTTGCGCAGGACAAAATCCAACGCGTGGATTTCGATTTTTTGGACGAGCAGGGGACTCCAGGCGAGCATGGGACGGAATCGTACTAGAAAAAGTCGGAAACGTGCTAACGCAAGCGGTGGTTTCCGTGTAGAGTGTGGTCGCCCCGTTGACCGGTTGGTCGAAAACCGGGGCTCCTCTTCTTCTATGACCACGCACAAAGTCGGCATTATCATGAACGGCGTCACCGGACGCATGGGCACCAACCAGCATCTGCTGCGCTCCATCAAGGCGATCATCGATCAGGGCGGCATCAAACTCGGCGAGACCGAGGTGATCATGCCCGATCCGATTCTCATTGGCCGGAGCGAGCCGAAGTTGGCGGCGCTTGCGGCCCGAGCGGGCGTGAAGCGGTACTCGACAAACCTCGACGCGGCGTTGGCCGATCCGGCGAACCAGATCTATTTCGATGCGACGCTGACAGGCCAGCGGCCCATCGGCGTGCGGAAGGCCATCGCCGCAGGGAAACACATTTATTGTGAAAAACCCTCGGCAACCTCGGCGGCCGAGGCGCTGGCGCTCGCGCACGAAGTGACGGCGGCGGGACTCAAGAACGGCGTGGTGCAGGACAAGCTGTGGCTGCCGGGCCTCCTGAAACTGAAATACCTGATCGATACCGGTTTTTTTGGAAAGATCCTTTCGGTGCGCGGCGAGTTTGGCTATTGGGTCTTCACCGGCGAGCACGAGAAACTGCAGCGCCCGTCGTGGAACTACCGCAAGGAAGACGACGGCGGCATCATCGTCGATATGCTCTGTCACTGGCAGTATGTGATCCAGAATCTGTTCGGCGAAGTGAAGTCGCTGACCTGCCTCGGCGCGACGCATCTGCCGCAGCGCTGGGACGAGGCGGGCAAGCCCTACCCATGCACGGCCGACGATTCGGCGTATGCGACGTTCGAGTTGGTCAACGGCGTGATCTGCCACTTCAACTCTTCGTGGGACGTGCGCGTGCGCCGCGACGATCTGCTGACATTGCAGGTCGACGGCACACACGGTTCGGCGGTGGCCGGGTTGCGCAACTGCACGGCCCAACACCTGTCCGCGACGCCGCGTTGCACGTGGAATCCCGACATCGACAGCCCGATTAAGTACATGGACGGGTGGACGACAGTGCCGAACCAGGGCGAGTACGACAACGCGTTCAAAGTGCAGTGGGAGCTCTTCCTGAAGCATGTGGTGAAAGGCGATCCGTTTCCGTGGAATCTGTTGCAGGGTGCCAAGGGCGTGCAGCTCGCCGAACTCGGGCTCAAGTCGTGGGCCGAGCGACGTTGGGTGGACGTGCCGAAGATCGGCTAACGCGGGATTTAGAATCCCTTCGCTTCGTTTCCAAACGCGCGGTTTGCACTGGCAAACTGCGCGTTTTGTTTAGGTTGTGCGGCCGTTCGGGCCGACCCGGACACCTCCGGTACCGGAGTTTTTCCCACCGAAAAATCCACACGCCACATGAATGCCCCCGTCCTCTTCGCCCTGCTCGGCAACGGCTCCTTTTTGTCGCCGGGTCTTTTCATGGTTCTGATTATTCTCGTCATGGTGCTGTCGCTCTATGCGCAGTTTCGCGTGTCGAGCGTCTACAACCGAAACGCGAAAATCCTCTCGCGCGGAGGCATCACGGGTCGCGAAGCGGCCGAAGCCGTGATGGCGCGGGCGGGCATCGACGACGTGGAGATTACATCGACCGACGGCCACCTGACCGACCATTACGACCCGATCAACAAACGCCTCGTGCTTTCGGAAGAAAACTACCGGGGCACGAGCCTCGCGGCGCTCGGGGTGGCCGCCCACGAGGCGGGCCATGCGATCCAGCACAAGGTGGGGTATTCGATGTTGCACTTCCGGATGGCGCTGGTGCCGGCGACGAACATCGTCACGCGCGTCATCCCGATTCTGATGGTGGCGAGTTTTTTTCTGGTGCGCGGTCTGACGGGCCTGCTCCTCGACGTCGCCATCATCTGCTACGCCGTGCTGGCGTTCTTCCAGTTCGTGACGCTGCCGGTGGAGTTCGATGCGAGCAAGCGGGCCAAAGTTCAGCTCGTGGAACTCGGGATCGTCGGTCGCGATGAGATGCCTGGGGTGACCCAGACCCTCAATGCGGCGGCGCTCACGTATGTGGCGGCGTTCGTCAGTTCGCTCCTCTACCTGCTTTATCTGGTGTCCTCCCGGCGGGAGTGAGCGGAGCGAGGTCGGGCGCTGACTGGGGTGAGAAGGAGGGCGGTCGTGGCGACCGCCCTTTTTCGTGCCGCTATTGCGCGGCGATCGGAGGTGGGATGGCGCCGCTTATTTGATCAGCGTCGGCTTCGCTTCGATGACGCTTTTTTCGCGGACGGCCAGGGCCTTGGGCATGGCGTCCATCAGCTGGAGGATGCGCTCCGGGTTGGACGGGTGGGTGGAAAGAAAAGCGGGCTGGACGGGCTGGTTGGCGGACTCACCGTCAAGTTTTTCGAGGACCTTGACCGATTCCTCGGGGTTATAGCCCGCGCGGGCCAGATACATGAGACCGATGTAGTCGGCCTCTTTTTCTTTTTTGCGGTCGAAGGCGAGGCCGGTGACACCGGCGGTGAGGCCGTAGACGTTCATGAGGGCCTGGCTGGTGAGCACATTGGCGCCGGTGCCCATGAGGGCGACGCCGCCGACGAGTCCGCCGGTGTTGACCATCATTTCCTGGGAGAGCTGCTCGTGAATATGCTTCGCCGTGACGTGCGCAATCTCGTGGGCGATCACGGAGGCGAGCTGGTCGTCGTTTTCGATGATCTTATAGAGACCGGAGAAGATGCCGACTTTGCCCCCGCCCATGGCAAACGCGTTGATTTGCTGGGGCACTTCGAAGACGACGAACTCCCAATCGGCGTCCGGCATGTCCCAAAAAACCACCTTGGCGATGCGGTCGCCGACGCGCTGGAGTTGGGCGATGCGTTCCTTGTCCCGGGAGAGGGGGTAGCGGCGCTTCATGTCGTCGAAGGCGGCGATGCTCATTTTGGTGACTTCTTTCTCGTCGACCAAATTCATCGAGCGGCGGCCGGTGACGGGCACCTCGTAGCAGCCGCCGAACAGTAGGGCGGCGAGGGAAAGGGCGGAAGCAGCAAATCCGGCGGAGGCTTTCATGAGGGAGCGGCGGGGGAGGCGAGCGGCGGCAGAACGGTTAAGCGGGTTCGGTGGGTTGGCAAGTGCGAGGCATCGCCCGGGAGTTTTCCGCGCCGGTTTGGTCCAACGAAAGACAAAGCCCGTTGCATTTTGGCATGAACAAAGCATGGTCTGGAACGGTCCACCCCGCGTTTGAATTTTCGATCGTTTGCGGTCACGTTTGCTCCTTCGTCCTCCCCAACCTCGTAAATGGCGCCAAGCGGCTTACCCAACCATGGCAGATGACACCGAAGCACCGACCGGCAAGAAGCGCCGGATTATTCACTGGAACCCCGAAGCCGGTCGGGAAACTGCGCAACGTCGCTGGACGTGGAAACGCGTCCTGTATTGGACGGTGGGCGGCTTCTTCGGCCTGCTGCTGACCGCGGCGGTGTTCATCCGCCTGGCGAAGCTCGTGTTGGGGCCCGCGATTTTTCAATCGGGTGGATCGGTCGTGGCGAGCGCACCGACCCACGAGGACGCGAACACCGCTTTCGTCAGCCAGTCGAAGGCGGAGTTGGCGCGGGCGACCGCGGCGAAAGCGCTCAACGAATTGCGGCGGCTCCCGCAGGACCATCCCGTGCAGTTGCAGCGACTGATTTTAATCACCAAGTCATTCCAGGAAGCTGAGGGGCTGTTGGCCGCCCACGAGTGGGGCAAGGCGTTTTCGAAGTTCGAGGGGTTGAATTCCGATATGGATGTCTTCAGCCGGAACGTGAAGGCCAAGCATGAGGCGCAGCAGGGTTACGATGCGATTTTGGTCCGAATCAAAGACCTGGAGAGGGCGCGCCGTCTGGCGCCGGGCGCGCTGGAAGCGGCGTTCGAAGACGCCGGTGCGGGCCGAAAATTGTTGGACGATGGAAACTTTTTGGGTGCGAAAAAAATCTTTGACGAGGGATTTGCCGAGTTGAAGAAAGCGGAAGTGGCGTTGGCCACCAAGGTGCAGGAGAGCCTGTTGACCGGTCAGCAGGCGCTGACGAAGGGCCAGAGGGAAACCGCCAAGGCCGCCTTCACCGGGGCACTGGAAATGGCGCCGGGCAATGAAATCGCCCTGCAGGGGCTGAAGCGGGCGGAGAACATCGACCGTGTCTTTGCGTTGTTGCTGCAGGGTGAGTCGTTGGAGAAGCAGGGGCAATATGCGCCGGCGGCCGAGTCCTACCAGAAGGCGTTCGCACTTGACGGATTCTCCGCCGCGGCCCAGGGCGGGCAGGCTCGGGCGAGCCGGCTGGAAAAAGAAACGAGATTTGAAGCCGCGTTTACGGCGGCGCAGGCGGCGATCAAGCGGCGCGACTGGGCCAACGCGATGAAAGAGTGCCAGAACGCCCTGAAGGTTTACCCGCAGAAGACCGAAGTGCAGGCGATGTTGCGGTCGGCGAGGGAGAACGAGCACCGTGATGCGGTACAGAAGGCGCTGAAGAAAGGTTACGCCTATGAAAACCAACACCAGTGGAAAGAGGCGCGCGACGCCTATGCGGAGACGCTCAAGCTGGAACCGGATCAAGCCGACGCGAAGGAGGCCTACATCCGATGCGGGACGATGATCCGCACCCTGCTCGAATACGACCGCCTCATCGAGAACGCGAAGCAGTTGGCGAACAACTCCGAGTTTCAGGCCGCGATCCGGGTCTTCAGTCGCGCGATGGCGATCAAGCCCGGTTATGCGCTGCCGAACGACGACACCATGCAACAGCTGCATACGCTGCTGACCGCCCAAAGCAAAGCGGTCGAGGTGACTTTCAAATCCGATGGCAAGACCTACGTGTCCATCGCGAATTTCCGGCAGCCGACGCTGTCGGAGAATTTCACGGTGAAGGTTTTGCCGGGCGACTACCAGGTGATCGGTCGCCGCAAAGGTTATAAGGACGTGCTGATGCTTCTCCAGGTCCGCAACGGTACGCCCCCACCGACGGTGACGGTGATTTGCCAATACACCGCGGATCGCAGCTGATTTTATCCCCATGATGATGCGCACCCGAGTCTCTTCGTTCTCCGTTTGTATCGCGTCGCTGTTGTTGGCCGCCCCGGCGCCGGCCCAAGATTCGCGCAGTGCGTCCGCAGCAGGTCCGGCTCCGTCCGCCCAAAAAAGCGGGGGGCGCACGGCGCCGCGCGGTCCTTTGCCGGATCCGGCCCTGCTCGACGGTTCGACCCAGCAACCGGAGAAGAAATCGGAATATGGGATGCTCGGGGACTTTGAAATCCCGGGTGACGAGAATTCGAAGAGCGACAAGGTGGGCGGGCAACAATCGCCCGCCGGGACGCCCGCGGGCGGCGGCCAAGGCGATCCCAAGCTGGCGCAGGGTGCCCAAGGCGCCAGGCCTGCGGGAGCGATGCCGCAGGGCGCCGGTGGAGCCGGCGGTCAACCTCAGTCGGGTCCTCAGCCGCCCAAGGGTGGAGCCGGTTCCGGCGGACCCGGCGGCGGTCAAAACGATCCCAACGCGAAGGCCGAAGGTATCCAGGTCGCAGAATTGAAAATCGACGAGGCGGCCGGACCGGAGGGGCAGGGTGGTGCCCCTGAAGGGAACACCCAAAAGCCGCAGCCGGTGGCGATTGGCGATCCGACCATGCAAATCAAACCGGCGGCTAATGCCCCGGGGGTCATCGGTGCCCAGACGACGGCGGGTACCACGCAGCAAATGGAAAAGGCCACGGGCGGCGGCGGCGGCAAGGGCCCGTCGGGTGACAATGGCAATCGCGGCGTGGAAAAGGGACGGGCCATGCCGGCCGGTCTCTGAGGAACGCTTCCATTCGGACGTTATTTTAACCCTGTGAAAACTCACCGCTCTTGGTTACTTCTGTCGTCGTTTTTTCTTGCAGCCGTGCTCAGCCGGGCCGCGACCTTGATCTACCCGGTCGAGGCGATCGACGACCTCTGGCAATTGCCGGCGGACGATTTCCGGCAGAAATATGCCGGCATTAACATTAGCGGGATTGGCCCGAGCGACGAGGGTTGGTATGTCCGTTATCGGCATGAAAACCTGACCTACCTATTCGGTCCGTTGGCCGACGGCGAGGCGGCGCGAAAGAAGAAGTGGGAGCTCGAAACCGTGCGCGATGCGGCCATCCGCAACCGCTCGAACCTGACCTCGAGCAAAGTCGACTATGTGAGGTTCACGTATTCCGGAGTGTTCGGCAAGGGCGGAGGCAACGGGGGTTCGTCGACTGCGGGCAAGGGCGACGGAAAAGAAGGCCAGGCCGGCGATGCCGACGGCAGGGGCGGGCTGGCGAAGGACGGGGCTGGCACCGGTGACGGTGACAGCGCCGAAGGCAGCGACGGCAAAGACGGAAAGGGAGGTAAGGACGGCGCACTCGCCGGATTGGACGGCGCCGGTGGGCAGGGTGGTAAGGATAGCAAGAAAGTCGGCAAGAGTGGCAAGGGCGGCCCGGGCGACGGTGGCGACGGCTCGGACGGGGCCGGAGGCCAGCAGGGCGGCGCCCAGAAAGTCGCGTCGGCGAAAGGCGGGAAGACCGGAAGTTCCAGCGGGCAACAGGGCGGGCCGAGTGGCCAGTCCGGTCAGCAGGGCGGTCAATCCGGCAGCAGCGGACAGAGCGGCGGCCAAGCCGGCGGTCAGCAAGGTCAGGGTGGGCAGCCTGGTGGCGGTCCATCCGGCGGCGGGCAGGGCGGCGGCGGCAGTCCTTTCCAGTTGATCGGAGCATTGCTCAAAGCGATCCTCGGCCTTTGAGGAGGAACCTACCCGGAGGTTGATACCCGCCCGAGAATTGTTTCCGATTTGCGGTCAGTCAACCGGGCTCCGACTGTTTCACAGATCCTGCACCGCGATGAACGCCCCGCCGTGGCGATAGCACACCTCGCGCATGAGGTTCGCGAACTTCACGCCCGTGTTTCCCATCGAAAATTGATACTGGATCGTCGTCGGAAATCCGACGGCGTTGATCACGACTTTGCGACGGCCGTTTTCGTCGGCGGGATTCAGTTCGTCGAGCCGACGTATGACGGGATCGGCCGTCTCGGTGAACTCGTCGCCGAAAACGTAGATGCCCATCTTCATGTTTTCGTCCTTGGGATCGAAGAGTGTGCGCATCGCGCGGTAGATCCCGGGCACGGGATTGCTGATGGTGTCGGCATCGTAGCGGCGGAGCGTGCGCTTGATCGCGGCCCGGGTGTCGGGACTGTCGGGCAGCCAGCCGCCGTTGCGGCCGCCCCCGAGGACAAAGCGTCCGTCGGCATCGAGCACTTGGATACCCTCGACGTTGGGATAAACATCGAGCACTTCCTCGATTTTACGGATGGCCACGGGCCAGAGGCCGTTGGTCTGCGGATCGCGCATCGAACCGGACGTGTCGATCACGAAGGCGATGTAGTTGCTGCCGACGGGCACGCCGACGGGCAGGGGCTTCACGTCCTTCAGTTCCACCTCCGGTTTCTTCTGCCGGGCGGCAATTTCTTTTTTCAATTCGTCGAGGTCGACGAGCAGGGCCTCCAGGCCCTTTTTCTCCATCTGCATTTTCCGCTCCAGATCGTCGAGCAGGGCGTGGAGCGAAGCGTTGCGGAGCCGGGAGTCGGTGACGAGGGTCGCGACGCGGGCGTTGCTGCGTTCGAGGTCCTCTTTGCTGGCCTTGAGCTTGGCGATTTCGAGCAGCTGGGCGGCCATGACCTTGCGCAAGGCCGCGAGGGCATCGAGTTTCTCCTTTTCGCGGGAGTCGATACTGAGGACGAAGATCAGGATGACGGCGCCGAAGCCGCAGCAAATGCAGTCGAGGAACGCCAGGCTGAAGATGGTGGTGGGGCGGCGGCGGATCATGTGTCGGGCCAGGATTTGGCGGGACTGACGAGGGCGCCGCGGGTGGCGTTGGCGAGTTCCCAGAACATCGCGGGACCGGCCGGATCCCCGCTCATGGGAAACAGAATTGTGCTGACCGGAATGCGCGGCGGGAGCTGCTTGGTCGCTATCTTGAAAAACCGGATACGCTCATCCTGGCCGACATCGCCTTCGATGTTCAGCGACTCGCTCTTGGTCGGCAGCCCGTCCGTGAACAGCACGATGCTGTCGGGGAGGCGGGGAAGAAAGCGGATGGCGGTGAAGGCCTTTTCCAGGTTGGCGCCGCCTTTCGGGACGATGGTGTCGAGCTGCTTCACCACCTCGTTGAGGGTTTTTTTGTCCCGCGAGCTGAACCATTCGTCGCCCCGGTTGGCCAGGACCGGCGTGACATCGTCGTTGAAGAACAGAATTTGGAAATGGGTGTCGGGATCCAGCGAGGCAATCATCCACTGGAGGGCGTGAACGGTGCGCTGCCACTTCGGGGCCTCGCGTTTTTTCTCGTCGGTGTCGCCCAGCCGCGAGGACGCGGCTTCGATGGTCTCGTCGAGCATCGAACCGGAGGCGCGCACCACGAAGACGATAAAATTGCCATTGAGTTTGACGCCCGTGAGATACTGGCGGCGGTCGATGTTGGGAATCGGGATCGGGGCATGGTCCTCGGTGGGCAGATTCTTTTTCTCGCCGAGTAAGGTGGCGAGGGCCTCTTTCATTGCGCCAGTCTGCTGGAGCATCAGCATCAGCTCGCGTTGCCGGTTGCTCAGCTTCAGCTGGTCCTGGGTGCTCTTCGCATTGACGTCGTCGAGTTCGAGCTGGGCGGCGGCGAGGACTTTGGCCAGGCGGTCGATCTCGGCCTGGCTGAGGGTGATGTTTCGTTCCATCGCCCGGGTGCGCTCGCGGAGGTCGTCGACGTCGGTTTTGTCGACGTTCATTTTTTGCGCGACCGTCAGCACAAACACCAGCAGGACGGCGCCGAAGCCGCAGCAAATGCAGTCGAGGAAGGCGAGGCTGAAGACCTCGGTGTCGCGACGCTTGGCGGCGATGGACATGGTGGCGGCGGTCCTGACTCGCGTTTACGCGGGCGGACGCTCGGGCGCCGGGCAGTGCGCAAACAGGACCTCGGCGGTCGAGTTCCCGGACTTGAGCACGAGACGGTCGCCGGAGTCGACGGACGCACGCGGCGGGATCTCCCCGTGCCGGGCGGCCGTTGGATCGATGAACCACAGCTGGCCGGCGTCGCGGACGAGGGGGATAACGCAGTCGTCGCTGCTGAACGGCTCCGGGAGGGCAAGGTCGGTCCGGGCGTTGGCGGCGCCGACGGTAAAGCGCGCGGTGTGGCCGAGTGAATGGCCCACGCCGTCCAGGATGGCATGGGTGGGCACGGGGCGCGGGTCGCTGCGGCGGGATGATTTGGCGAGGCGGACTTCCCAGGCGGCGGCGGCCACGCGGCGGGTGTCGGACAGGGGCACGCCCAGTTCGACGGGTACGTCCGCCAGATCGGCGGGGACGGTCAGTCGGTTGGCGCCGATCCGCGCGGCGCCGGCGGCGGCGGCACCGAGGGGCAGCCGGATTTGCCGCGCGAAGCCAACCGCCCGAAGTTTGGCTTCCAGTCCGGGCACGGCCCAGCTGCGGGCCGTCAGGGCGACGGTGCAAAGCGCGGGGGCTTGGGCGGCGTGATCGACGAACGTTTGCACCCCGTGAACGAGCGTCGTGACAAAGGTCTGCGCGTCGTGGGTCAGCTGTTCGTGTTTGGCCAGAAGTTCGTAGGATCGGGAGGTCGTGTTGATCTGGTAGCGGTGCTCGTCGGCACCGCTGAGCAGGAAATCTTTCGTCTGGCGGAAAAACATCTGCTCGACGCGGCCGTCTTCGAGGATGTCGAACGCCGTGTGGCGAAGGAACCGGTTGCCCATGGTCGCGGTGAGGTGTTTCAGGAGGTGGGCCTGGCCGGAATGGGGAAGATGAATGAACTGTTGGCGTTCGAGGCGCTCGTCCGCGCTGAGCAGCGTGAGGTCGGTGCCTTCGAGGTGCACGTCGACGACGATGATCGGACGCGAGGGGTTGAAGCCGGGGGCCCGCGGGTCGCAAAGAGCCGCGCACGCCATGTCGACGATGCCGGCGAGGGGCAGTTTCAATTCGGTGGCCATACCGAGTAACAGGCCGATTTTTTCCTCTTCGGTCGCGGCGTCCTTGAGGTAGGATCCGGGGACGGCGAGCACGAGTTTTTCGGGTGCGCCGGTGGCGGCGACGAGGCGCTGATGGAATTCGCGCAGGTAGAAAAAGGAGAGCTCGGAAAACGACGGTGATCGGCCGGTCAGACTGAGCGTGGAGACGGAGTCGTGGGCGAGCTGGGACCAAAACGTGTGCGCGACGCGGCGAGGATGGACCAACCACATGTCCTCGGCGGCGCGGCCGAACGAAAAGGTGTTGCCCTCATGGTAGGCGAAGCCGGGCCAGTCGGTGGCGCCCTGCCGGTCGGCGACCGCGAAGAGTTTCGTTTCCGACTGATCGTGCGCGGCGGTGAGAAAACCTGCGTCGCAGAGTTCGAGGCCGATCGTGGGCATGGGGCGGGGCGCGGGTTACGGGTAGACGCGGGCGGCTTCTTCCTTCGTCGGGACTTTCATCACATCGATGAGTTTGTCCCGGCAATAGGTCTGGGTCTCGATGATGAAGGCTTCCTGCTGCGACTGCACGACATGGAGCACATACATCAGGACGATACAAAGCATGAGGCCGACAAACGTGGAGTTGAAGGCGAGGCCGAGGTTGGCGGTGAGCGCGGAGATGTCGCCCTTGATGGCCTGCTCGGCGAACGACAGGGCATCACCGATACCGCGGACCGTGCCGACGAAACCGATGGCCGGAATGGCCCAGGCGATATAGCGGATCAACGACAGCGAGGAGTCGAGTTGATCGGCCGCAATTTCGGCGCGTTCCTTCACCGCGTTGGACGCATCTTGGATCGAGGCGGTGGCGTGAAAGCGGTGCAACGCCGCCAGCACGCACTCCGGCAGCAGGCGCTCGCGCCAGCTTGGTTCCCGCGCCATGGCGGTGCGGAGTTCCTTGTAGCGGTCAAAGGCGTCCTCGGGGATGATTCGCTCGCCGGGCTGAACCCGGACGAAGTCCTGTTTGAGGAGCTTACGCTCACGGCTGATCTGGTACAATTTGTAAGTGAGCACGAGGAGGCCCCAGGTGCAAAACGTCACCTCCCATTTGGGCTCAGGATCTTTGATGATGAGAAAAACCGAGCGCTCCTCGTGGGCTTGGGCGGCCAGTTTTCCGCTGTCCGCTTTGACGGAGCGTTCGATCATCAGGGCGTTCGCACGCGGCGTGACCACGAAGTGGTAGAAGAGGTTTACGCCCAAGATGGCGATGAGCAGGCCGACATTCGGCACGAGGAACTCGAGTGAAAGAATACCCTTGTTTCGAGAGATCATAGTCCTAGGATTTTTCCGCTGAGTGAGTGATCCCGTTGATACGTTACGATTGACCCCACGCTCCGGAGCCCGACCACCACGGGAGAAATTGCGCATCGAGGGGCAGCCGACGGAATTGCATACTCGTTTGATAAAAAAATGAACAGGGGCAGGATAGTGCGAGTTAAATTGCGAGCAACTGAGTCTTTTCTTTTTTCCCATGGAATTCGTCCCCACGTCCCAATCGGTCCTGAAAAAAATCGCCGTTTGCGGCACCGCCCTCGCCCTGCTGGGTGGGAGTGGCTGCTCGTCGGTCGCGCCATCGCGCACCGCCACGGGCGCAGGCACCGGTGCGGTCGTCGGCGGCCTGGGCGGTGCGGTGGTCGGCAATAACAGTGGCCTTGGCACCGGTACGGGTGCGGCCATCGGCGTTGGGGCTGGCGCGCTGATTGGCGGGATTGTCGGAATGGTGCAGGACGCCAAGGACCGCAAAGAGCAGGACCGCCTCGCTCAGGAACGCGCGTATCAGCAGGAATTGGCCCGGAAGAGGAGCGAGGAGGCGAGACGCAAGGCCGAGAGTGACGAAGAACTGGCCATTGCCCAGGGCTTCCGGATCTCCGATATCGAATTGACGGACGCCCAACGAAAAAAAGAGGCGGCCGACGACCGCCTCAAGAAGCTGCGCGAGGAACGGGCCGGCGCGCTGGCCAAGAAAAAGGCCCTCGACGACGCCCGCGACAAAACCCTTCAGTCCGAAGCGGAGATTGCCCGCCTTGAGGAGGAACTCGCCCGCTTGAAGGGGGATGCCCCGCTGCCGGTGACGACGGCCACCGCGGTCCCGACAATCGCTCCAGCCCCGGGCGCAGCAATCAAACCCGGCACCTAGTGTCGCGGCGAAAAGGCGCCTGCGCCGTTCGGTTTACCCACCCCAACAGACCCGGTTTCCACCGGCTGCGACACGCCAGGAACTTCGGTCATGACCTCGCCGTTTTTGCGCCGTGCGTTGTTCGTTATTGCGGCGTCCGCAGCGTTTTTTTCTGTGGGCGGATGCAAGAGTTCATCCTATGCGGTGAAAGTTGATTCCGTCGCCCGGCCCGATGCCTCAACCCGCGCGGCGGAGCCGCAGTCGTATAAGATCCACAGCAAGAATCCCGCGGTGGGCGATGAAAGTTTGCGCTACCGTGAGGCCGCGGAATTTGTGAAGACCGCGCTCTCCAGCAAGGGGCTCTACGAGGCACCCAGTGCCGAGACGGCCGATCTCATTGTGGAACTCGACTATGGGATCGACGCGCCGCGCACAAAAATCGAGAGGGTGAGTGTACCCCGTTATGGGCAGGTCGGGGGCGGCGTGCGTTACGAGCAGGTCCCGGTGACCGATGCGCGGGGCAACGTCAGCCAGCGCACCGTGGCCGTTTACCAGAGCCCGCGCAGCGAATTGATCGGCTTTGACGAGATGCCGCAACGGGTGACGATTTACGAAAAATATCTCCGGATCACGGCGCGGGAGAGCAAACCGGCCGCCGAAGGTCAACCGCCGGCCGAAATCTGGAGGGTGCAATCGAGCACGGAAGATGAGAGCAAGGACCTGCGAAAGTATCTGCCGATCATGGCATCGGCGGCCGCTGACTATATCGGCAAAGGCACGACAAATTCAAAGGTGGTGAAGATCAAAGACCCCTCCCAGGTGGTGGATTTTATTCGCAAGGGCCTGAACGATGCAGGGTCGGTCGCAGCCCCGGCCTCGGTGGAAGGTCCGAAGATCTGAGGAGCGAACCGGCCGCGCCGGTGGTCGATACCGCTGGATTTTGAGGCGGGAGTCGGTGCCGAGCTCATCGGGTTGGAATGATTGGTCCGCGCCACCCGTTGGTTTTCAAGCCGGGAAAGATGGCGGAGGAGGAGGGATTCGAACCCCCGGTGAGGTTGCCCCCACGTCTGATTTCAAGTCAGGTGCCTTAAACCAACTCAGCCACTCCTCCGGTGAAGGGCTCGCCGATGAACCAACGTGTGGCCCCGGTTCCGCAGGTCAATCGCGGAAGCGCCGCGAGGCATCTCCCGTGGCGTATCCGGTAGGTCGGTGGCGCGGACCTACTGGCCACGCGTGCGGGAGATAAGTTCGTGCGTTTTTGCCACAATCTTCTCTTCGAGGCCGGGCGTCCAAGGGCCGGGGCGGCCGTAAGGAATCATGGACGTGGCCCCTTCGTAGCGACCTTCCTTCAGCACCCGTTCGCTCGGAATATAAGCCATCACGTCCGTCGAGTAACCAAACACCCAGAGCTTGCCTTTGTCTTCGGCGCGCAGGCGCAGTCCGTAGTCGACGACCACTTCGCCGCCGAGTGCGGCCCAGGAGAGGTTGCCGATTTTCCATGCCTGAACCGGATAGGCATAGCGGAGGATGGAGTCGCCCTTGGTCCGAAGTTGCTCGGTGACGGCGGCAGACCAAGCCTGATGCATGGCTTTGTTCGGTTGGTCCTTTTCCGCCGCTTCCCGCAGTTCGGCGGCCGAGGGTTGGGTCGCGAAGGTGAGGTCCACGTCTTCGAGCGCGGACGCAAATCCTCCGACGACGGTGGTCAGCGGACGACCGAGGGCGCGGTCCGCGGCGTCGGCCAAGGCCCGGCCATGTTGCTCGGCCAGTTCAACGGTGCCGCGCGGGTTGGGATTGATGTCGGCGCCGCAGCCGAGGGTGAACAGCACGGTGGCGCCGGGGTGGCGCCGTTCCAGTTCGGCTTGGGCACAGCCGGCGTAGTCGCCGTGCCATTGGTAGAACGACAGCGTGGTGTTGTGACAGGCGTAGGAAAACAGGAGTCCGCGGAGCGCGCCGGTGGCGGCGTCGCGGATGGCGAGCACGGGCACGCGCGGATCGGCCGGGCCGCGGAGGGTGCCGGCGGCGCGGCGGGCGGGAACGTCCCTCTCAGGATTTTCGCGCCGGTTGATGCCGAAGTCCGCCGTGTCTTCGCCCCAGGCCAGCGACGCGGGGGCGAGGGAATCGAGCGCGGCGGCGGCGGCGGCGATCATTTTTTTCTGCAGCTCGACGCGATAGACGGCGGCTTTTTTCACCCCGTCCGGTGGAAAGATGCGCAGGCCCATGATGCTCCCCTCGAGCCACGGGGAACAGTGAGTGTGCGAGACATTGGTCATCACGGCGCTGCGGGGCAGGCCGTAACGACGCATCAGTTCCGTGGACACAAAGTCGGAGATCTCGCGGGTAACACCGCAGAGATCGAGGGTGAGCAACACACCGCGGCGGCCAGCGGGATCGCTGACGGCGAGGGCTTTGACCCAGAGTTCCTGCGTGGTACCTTCGGCAGGATGGTCGCGGGTCGCATAGCCGGTCATCCACAGCGCGTCGGTCGGCGTGATTTTTTCCCGGCCGGTGCCGGCCTGCCAAGTGGCGGCCCCGACCGGGGCGCCGTCGATGGGGTGGCCGGAGGCAAGACAGAGCGCGACGAGGAAGGGGAAGATCGACCGGGGGCGGAGGGCGGGGAGGGAGAGAGCCACAGCTTCTCGTGTAACCGGGAGGTTACGTGCGCGGCAACGCGATTTACGGCCGAGTTTTTTGATCTTTCCCGGGTGGACCTGAGCGGAACCGGCCGGGCCGCGGCGGTGCGGGTCGCGGACCGTGCACTGGTTTTCCCCGGACTGGTGGTGGCGCCCGGATTGGGCGGTGACGCACGGACGGGGCTGCGGTTGGCTTTGCCCAACTGGGTCGGTCTCGACGGAAAGAAACTGCGGGAGGCCGGACTGAAGGGGCGCTGTCTGATTGATTTTGCCCGGATGCAGGCGGTGTTCCGCAAGGAGATGCCGCGGCTGATCGGCGAACGCGGCGTCGAAGCGATCGCGTTCGGATCGCACGCCCCCTTCGATTACGCGGGACCGTCGCTGGTGAAACGGGCGAACCTGGAGCGGTTGCCGGCGGTCGATTTCGAGCGGATTGCTTGGCGGAATACCGTCTCGTTTTTCGGGATCGAGGGGTGAGGAATCGACGGCCCGTTTTCCGCGGGCGGCGCCATGGTGTCCAGTTTTCGGTTACGTCAAGGGTTCAGCCGGATTCCGGAAGGAACGTCGGAAAGGCGAGGCCCCGGGCGGGAGGCACGGGGCCGAGGGCTTGGGCGGCGTGCAGTTCGACATTGCGCGCGCCCCAGGCGTAACACGCGCGGACGAGCCCGGCGGCGGCACAGGGCACGAGGAACACCGGACAACGGCCGCGCAGGGCGTCGAGGGCGCGCCAGAGCAGGGCGGCCGCGGCGGCCTCGTCGCGGGCGACGCCGGGGCCGAGCATGACGCACGACGGGTGGTGGCTGGCCACGAGGAAGCCCTCGAGGGCGCCGGCGGCATTTTCGAGCGCCCAGACCTGCCACGCGCCCACCGTGTTGCGGAGAAAGAAGGCGTAGTCGGGTTCGCGGTGAATGCCCTGCCACTCGAGTTCGAAGGCGGCGAGACGGCCGGCTTCTGCGGGGTCGGTCACCGGGCGGACGCGGTCGGCGCCGGGCGGGGGCGGGGTGGAGAGGCCACCGGCGGGCACGGCAAGCGCGAGATCCTGGTAGAGCGTGTGCGGTACAAATCCGAGCCGGGAATACAGCGAGAACGAATCGAGGTTGAGCAGGCTGGATACGAGGCGGACCGGACGTTGGTCGCGGCGGGCTTGCGCGATGACCGGGGTGAGGAGGGCGCGGGCGAGTCCGCGTCCCTGGGCTTCGGGAGCGGTGGCGACGATGCCGACCGCGACGTGGGTTTGGCGGGGATGGACGAAACATACGCCGAGCAGTTCGCCGGAGGCGTTGTCGTGTGCTGCGACCGCTTCACCGGGGTCGAGCGCGGCGTAGACTGCGGGGAAGAGCCGGAAAGGTTCGTGGCTATCGCCGAAGCGCGCGCCCTGCCCAAGGCGGCTCTGATACCACTGCACCAGCGAGCGGTGGAGCAGACGCGCGGCGGCCTCATGGTCGGCGGCGACAAGCGGGCGAAGAGCGAAGGAGGTGGACATGGAAGCAACGGTGGGCGTGACGGGGGGGCGGTTCAGGAGCGGGCGAGTTCGCCGGCGTTTTTTTGGATGCCGGCGATGGAGGAGGCGATTTTTTCCATGTCGGCGCGTGAGCCGAGGAGCTTGGTCTGACCGAACCAGACGGCTTCTGAGACGAGGCGGTCGTTCACGGGGCAGCGGTTGCGGTCGACCCAGCGAGCCATGGTGTCTTTGCCGTAGAGGCGCTGGTAGTGGGGGTTGGTGGCAAGGGCCGTGACGTGCGCCGAGGTGGTGAGGCTGGTGTAACCGGCGCTCGCGGCGATGCCTTCTTTGGCGAGGGCGGCGAGGAATTTGGCGCGGGTGAGGCCAGCAAATTCTGTGGAGTCGTAGCGAAACATGTAGAGGTGCCAAGCACTGCGCGTGGCGCCCGCGGGCAGGGTGGCCGGGGTGGTGCCGGGGATTTGGCGGAGGAGCTGGCTGAGGTAGGCGGCGTTGGCGTCGCGGGTTTTGGCCTGCGCCTCGAAGCGCGTGAGTTGCGCGAGGAGGAGGGCGGCCTGAAATTCCGTGAGGCGGTAGTTGGCGCCGCGGCCGGAGCTGGCGCTTTTTTTCCCGCCGCCGGGTGTGTGGAAATCATAGCAGAGGTGGGCGAACGCCTCGTCGTTGGTGACGATCGCCCCGCCTTCGCCGCTCGTCAGGTTTTTGCTGGCCTGGAAACTGAAGCAGCCGCCGAGGCCGATTGTGCCCACGGGCCGACCGTGCCATTCGGCGAGCGGAGCCTGACACGCGTCTTCGAGCAGCGTGAGTCCGCGCGATTGCGCGAGGGCAGCGAGGGCGTCGAGGTCGGCCGGGGTGCCGGCGATATGGACGGGCAGCAGGAGTTTGGTGGCGGGCGTGATCGCGGCCGCCATCCGGGCAGGATCGATTTGAAACGACGCGGCGTCGGTGTCGGCGAAGACCGGGAGGGCGAAGCTGGCCGTGATGGCGTTGAACGTGGCGACGAAGGTGTAGGGGGGCAGGATCACTTCGTCGCCGGGGCCGACGTTCAGCGCGCCGAGAGCGGTGAGGAGGGCGGTCGTGCCGGACGAGGTGGCAATGCAATGGCGGGCCTGTAGGCGCGCGGCCCACGCAGTTTCAAATTCCTTGACGCGGGACGGTCCGCCGGCGGTGCGGCCCCATTTACCGCTGTGGAGGACGTCGAGCAGGGCGGTTTCATCTTGGTGGTCCCAGCGCGGCCAGTCGGAAAGGGGTTTCACGACCGGCCCGGCCGGGGCGGAGGGAGCGGGAGCGGCCGCAGCCGGGGCGGCGGTGTGAGTGAGGCCGAGGGCGAGGCCGGTGCCGGCGGCGCGGCCGAGAAAGGTGCGGCGAGTGACAGGACGGGGCATGGGGGATTCAGAGGGAAAAGGGGGCCGGATGCCAAGTTGTAACCTTGCGGTTACCGGGGGCCTTGGTTTCAACTCGGCTCTCATGCCCGAGGTCCGGTTTCCCCGCCGTGAGTTCCTCCAGCGCGCGTCAGTCGCGGCCGCGGCGCTGTCGTTGCCCCGCGTGACGGGTGCGCAAAGTGCGGCGGCGGGAGACAAACTGAAGGTCGCGTTTGTCGGCGTGGGCGGACGCGGTCGGGCGTCGATCGAGGGGTTGGCCGCGGAGCACCATGTCGCTTATTGCGATGTGGACGACGCGCGGGGGGCCGGGACGTACAAGAAATATCCGGAGGTCCCTCGGCTCCGCGACTAGCGCGAGATGTTCGACAGGCTCGGCAACCGGATCGACGCGGTGGTGGTGGCAACGCCGGACCCTATGCATTTTCCGGTGGCGATGGCGGCGATGCAGCTGGGTAAGTACGTCTTCGTAGAAAAACGGATGGGGCAGACGATCGGCGAGGTGCGCAAGCTGGCTCAGCTGGCGGGGGAGAAGAAGGTCGCCACGCAGATGGAGATCCAGGGACATGCCTTCGAGGGCATGCGGATTTTGAGGGAATTGATCGACGCGGGCGTGCTCGGGGACGTGCGCGAGATCCACATGTGGACGGACCGGCCGATCTGGCCGCAGGGCGTGAAGGCGCCGGACCATTCGAAAGGCGTGCCGGCGGTGCCGCCGACGCTTGACTGGAGCCTGTGGTTGGGGGTGGCGCCGGAGCGGGCGTATGATCCGGCCTATCTGCCGTTCAACTGACGCGGGTATTGGGATTTCGGGACGGGTGCGCTCGGGGACATGGGCTGTCACATGATGGACGGGGCTTATTGGGCGCTGGGTCTGACGCAGCCGACGAGTGTGGAGGCGGCGAGTTCCGTTCAGACCGATGTGACCGGGCCGAAGGTGTCCGTGGTGACGTATGAATTTCCCGCGCGGGGCCGGATGCCGGCCGTGACGTGGAAATGGTATGACGGCGGGCTGATGCCGCCGCTGCCGCCCGATCTGGAACCAAACCGGGTGTTGCCGGACAACGGCACGCTGATCGTGGGCCGTAAGGCCACGGTGCTCGCCCATCCGAACTACCTCAGCGTCCGCGTCGTCCCCGAAATGCGGATGCAGGAGCGGTTGCCCGCACTCCCGCCCCAAAACGCTGCCGCGGGTCGCCGGCGATCACTGGGTGGAGTGGGTCGCGGCCTGCAAGGGCGGGCCGCCGGCGGGCGCGAATTTTCAGTATGCGGCGCAGCTGACCGAGTCGGTGTTGTTGAGCTGGGTCGCGGTGCGTGCGCGCCGGAAAATTCTTTGGGAGGCGACGGCGATGCGGGTCACGAATTTTGCGGAAGCCAACCGATGGGTGACGAAAGCGTATCGTCCCGGCTTCGGCGTGTGAAGCGACCGGGCGAATGCTTTTCGTTTTGGCCGGCGCCACGGCGCGCGGGCTAGGGGGCGGCGGCGAGGCGGCCCGGTTCGCGATTGCCGCGCCCGGTGCGTTTCGTGAGCGAGTCGCCGAGTTCGTCGCGGCATTTTTCGGCGAAGGCGAGCAGGCGTTGCACGACGTCCGGATGGGCGGCGGAGACGTCGGTGGTTTCGCCGAGGTCGCGGCTCAGTTCGTAGAGCCGGGGCGGGCCGATATCGGCATTTTCGTATTTGGCTGGGGTCCCGTCGCGTCCGCCGGGACGGCCGGCGAGGGTGCGGTAGCGATGCGCGAGGAGGAGTTTCCAGCGACCGTCGCCGCTGACGACCGCCTGCAGTTCGTTTTGCGCGTACCAGATCCCGTAGCCTTCGTGGGGATTAGTGGCGCCCGGCGTGCGGGCGAGGAGTGGCCAGACGTCGCGGCCGTCGATGGGCAGCGTGGGAAGGGCGGCGCCGGTGAGGCGGGCCAACGTCGGCAGCAGGTCGATCGTCATGACGAAGTCATCGTTCTTGGCGCCGGCGGGGATGTGTCCGGGCCAACGCATGAGGCAAGGGACGCGGGTGCCGCCCTCCCAGGACGTGCCCTTGCCCTCGCGCAGCGGGCCGGCGCTGCCGGCGTGGTTGCCGTAGCTCAGCCACGGGCCGTTGTCGCTCGTGAAGATCACGAGCGTGTCGCGCTCGAGGCCATGCTGCGCGAGGGAGCGGAGCACTTCGCCGACGGACCAATCGATTTCCATGATCACATCGCCGTAGAGCCCCTGCTGCGACTTACCCTTGAATCTGTCGCTCACGGCGAGGGGCACGTGGGGCATCGCGTGCGCGAGGTAAAAGAAGAACGGGCGCTCCTTGTGGCGTTCGATGAACGAGACGGCGCGTTCGGTGTAGCGGGTGGTCAGCTGGCGCATTTTTTCCGGGGTGATCTCGGCGTCGATGACCCGACCGTTTTCGTACAGGGGGAGCGAGGGATACGTGCCGGCCTTGGCCTCGGGGTGGTAGGGCCACATGTCGTTCGAATAAGGCAGACCAAAGGATTCGTCGAAACCCTGGCGGTTGGGGAGAAACGGCTCGCGGTGACCGAGGTGCCACTTGCCCGCCATGCCGGTCGCGTAGCCGCGGGATTTGAGGAGTTCGGCCAGCGTGGTTTCGGCGGGATGGAGGCCGTAGTCCGCCTTCGGGCTGAGGGCGCCATGAATGCCGACCCGGTTGGGGTAGCAGCCGGTCAGCAGGGCGGCGCGCGACGCGGAGCAGACGGCTTGGGCGACATGGAAATTCGTGAGCATCGCACCGTCGCGGGCGAGGCGGTCGAGGTGGGGGGTCGCGAAACCCTTCGCGCCGAAAACGCCGACGTCACCGTAGCCTTGGTCGTCGGTGAAAATCACGACGATGTTGGGGAGGCGTTCGGCGCCACGGGCGACGACCGCGGCGAGGCAGGCGCAAACCGCGGTCAAGGCGAGAACGGTTGAAACAGAGGTAACGAAGGCGAAGGGGCGGGGGCGCGGTTTCACGCTGCAAAACGGGTCCGACTCCGCGGTAAATTTCAATGCTGAATGCAGCGGAATGGCCGCTCGCAGGGCGGGCACCGGGCCGGCGGCAGGGCAAGCCCAGTGAGGCGGGCGATGCTGGAATGCGGGTCGAGGCTGAAAACAACACGCTCGACCTCGGGCCGCAGACGGGAAAAGTGAAGGGCGATGAACGCGCCAGCCCCAGCCGTGGCCGAGATGCAAGGGCTCTACGGACCGTTTTCGTTTCCGGAAAAATTGCTGCAAAAAATCTGGCTGCGCGGCGATTTTGAACGGGCAACGGCGGTGACGACCGACGGCCGGCGGGTCAGGGTGCTCCATCCGGGGAAATGGAATCTGCTGGGCGGTCCGGATTTTCGTGGTGCGCGGTTGCGCCTCGGCGACGGACCCGAATTAACGGGGGATATTGAATTGCACTTGCGCGCGGCGGACTGGGTGGCGCACGCGCATGCGCAGGACCGAAACTACGACGGGGTGGTGTTGCACGTGGTGCTGTTTCCGCCCGAGGCGGACCACGTCACGCGGGCGGCGAGCGGAGCGGCGATTCCGGTGCTGGCGCTCCTGCCGCTGCTGCACCACGATTTGGAGGAGTTTGCCGCCGAGGAAGCCGTGGAGCGGCTCGCCGGCCGTCCGGCGGCGGAAATTCTGGAGGCGTTGGCGGGGCTCGGCGAAACTGAACTTGCGGCGCTCCTTGGCGCGCATGCGGCTGCGCGTTGGCGCCAGAAGGTGCATTTCGCGCGGCTCCGGGTGACCCGGCTCGGCTGGGACGCGGCGTGCCATCACGCGGCCTTGGAGATCCTCGGCTATCGGTTCAACCGCGCTCCGATGCTTCAGGTGGCGGGGCGCTGGCCGCTCAGCGAGTGGGCGAGAGGACGGGTGGTGCCCGATGAAATTTTCACTGCGGAAGGTCTCGCGTGGAGCCTGCAGGGCGTCCGACCCGCGAATCACCCGCGGGGGCGTCTCCGCCAATATGCGGCATGGACGCAGGCCCGGCCCGATTGGCCGTCGCGGCTGACAGGTCTGGGCGACCGACTCACGGCGGCGGTTGAGCCCGCACTTTGTTTGGCGGGTGTCACACGGTCAGTCCGGCAGGCGCACAGGTTTACGGCGCGGCGGGCGCGCCTGGTGGAGGAAATTTGCGACGAGGCGGTCGGAGGCACGCGCTTCGACAATCTGGTCTGCGACGGCTTTTTTCCGCTGTTGGCCGCCCGTTCCGTTCCGGTGGGTGGAGATGCGGGGCCTTTGGCGGGGTGGTGGTACCACTGGTTTCCGGGAGATGTTCCTCCGTTTGTGGTGCGGGGACTCCGCGAACTGGGTGTGTTGGCCGGTCCGGGCCGGCCGCCCACGCACGGCGCGGTGCAGGGTTTGTTGGGCTGGCTGTTGGAGCGGGAAGCACGGCGCTGAGTAAATCCGCCGGCTCGGCCGGGGCGCTGGGCTTGACAAGGATTCCGGGCGCAGGATACGTTCTCTCCCTCTTTAACAACCACTTTCAAAAAAGTGGGCCGTTCGGCCCGCTTTTTTTTTCCCATCTATCCAACCTATGAGCAGCGAAATTCTTTCCGTCCTGGAATATATGGAGAAGGAGAAGGGCATTCCGCGTGCCGACATGATCGCCACGATCTCGAATGCGCTGAAAACAGCCGCCCAAAAGGGCGTCAATTCCGGCCAAGAGCTCAGGATCGACATCAATCCGAAAAACGGCCAGCTCCACGCGTGGGCGGTGCTCAAGGTGGTCGATTCGATCAGTAATCCCAAGACCGAAATCCACGTGGAAAAGGCCCAGGCGGTGAAGCCCGGCGCGGTGATCGGTGATCTGTTGGAAAAGGAAGTCGATCCGTCGACCCTCGGACGCATCGCCGCCCAGACCGCGCGCCAAGCCGTGATGCAGCGTCTCCGCCAGTTTGAAAAGGATCGGATCTACGACGATTTCAAGGATCAGGTCGGCAACATCGTGACGGGCACCGTGCGCCGACGTGAGCGCAACGATCTCTATGTCGATCTCGGCAAGGCCGAGGCGATCATGCCCGGCAAGGAACAGGTCCCCGGCGAAGAATACCAGCCGGGCGAGCGCATCCGCTGCCTGCTGACGGAAATCCAGAGCACGCCGCGCGGGCCCGAGATCATTCTCAGCCGTGCCAGTCCCAAGTTCGTCCGTCGTCTTTTCGAGCTCGAGGTCACCGAGGTGGCCGACGGCACCGTTAAGATCGAGGCCTTCGCCCGCGAGCCGGGCTACCGCACGAAGATCGCGGTGACGAGCAGCGATCCGAAGGTCGATCCCGTCGGTGCCTGTGTCGGCGCCCGTGGCGCGCGCGTGAAAACCATCGTCCGCGAGCTCGGCGGTGAGAAGATCGATATCATCAAATTTTACGCGGACCCGCGCGAGATGATCCTCGAAGCGCTCAAGCCTGCGGTTCCGCGCGAGATCGTGCTCGACGAGAAGACCCACCGGATTCTGCTTAAGGTGGCCACCGACGACCTTGCTGTGGCCATCGGCCGCAAAGGCCAGAACGCCCGCCTCACGTCCCGCTTGATCGGCTGGCGCCTCGATATCGAGGAATTCCGCGCCGTCGGGGCCGATCCCGAAGGCGACGCGAAGCGCAAGCTGGTGGCCTCGCTGGGCATTACCGAGCCCGTGGCGCTCCGCTTGGTCAAGGCGGGCTTCGTGTCGCTCGAACTCTTTGACGGCATTGAGGCCGACGACTTGGTGGGCGCGGGCTTCTCGCCCGAAGAAGCCGCCGACATTATCGGCCGCGTCGCCGGGGCGAAAGCCTGAGTCGACTCCAGACTACTCTCCTCCTACTTACCGATCGATCACGAATGAGCCTCCGCATCCACGAACTCGCCAAACGAATCAATATGGAAGGCAAGGAACTCCTTGCCTTGCTGAAGGCGCGCACCTGGGTGTCGGCAGATACCAAGTCGGTTTCGAGCACGGTCAGCAAAATCTACATCGAGGAAATCGAGAAGGAGTTTGCCGGGCAGATTGCTGCGACCATCGCGGCCGCGGCCGCTGCGGACGTCGTCGCCAACCCGCCCCTTGCGGTCGTGGCACCCGAAGTGGCGGCCGCGCCGCCCAAGGTGGCCACCCCGTCCGGTGTGTTTGTAAAATCCAAGCTGGATATCGACCGCGAGCGCGAGGCCGCAGCCGCGGCCAAAGCGGCCGGACTTAAGGCCGTCTCCGCTCCGGCGCCCACGCCCACGCCGAGCCCGGTCGTGGCGGTGCCAGTACCAGCGACCCTGCCGGCCGCGGTGATTTCCCGGCCCGCTTCGCCCGCTCCTTTGCCCGCGCGGCCAGTCTCCGCCCCACCGCCGCTCGCCAAGATTCCCGCGGCGCTGCCGCCGCTGCCGCGCCCCCCTTCGCCAGCACCCGTGCCGCATCCGGTCAATCGTCCGTCGGTTCCGGCGCCCGTTCCGGTCATGGTGAAGCCGGCGCCGGTGGCGATTCCGCCGCCGGTCATCACGCCGGCTCCGATGGCGAAAGCCCCGGTTGCGCCGCCCCCCCTTCCGCCGCGCGTTGCGGTGCCGGCCCCGGTGATGGCACCGAAGCTCCCGCCTATCCCCGGTTCCTCGCCGGTTCACGTGACCCCGCCCGCGGCTCCGGCTGCCCCGGTGATCACGATGCAGGGCGACATCAAGATTCTCCATCTCAAGCCGCCGATCGTGGTGCGCGACTTCGCCATCGCCCTCGGTTTGAAGCCGTTCAAGCTCATTTCCGAGCTGAACCAGCTCGTCGGATTTGCGGCGATGAATTCGAACATCGACGAGGTCGTCGCCCAGAAGGTGGCCGACAAGTACGGTTTTCTGTTGGAAATTAAACACCGGGGCGATCCGGCGCAGCAGCAGGCCGCCAAGGACAAGAAGGAAAAGAAGCCGGATGAGGACGAGTCCAAGTTCTTGGTGCCGCGACCGCCGGTCGTCTGCATTCTGGGCCACGTCGACCACGGCAAAACCTCCCTGCTCGACGCCATCCGCAAGGCCAACGTCGCGGCGGGTGAAGCCGGCGGCATCACGCAGCATATTGGCGCCTACCAAATCGAGTTCAACAACCGCAAGATCACGTTTCTTGATACGCCCGGTCACGCGGCGTTTTCGAAGATGCGCGCCCGCGGGGCGAACGTCACCGATATCGCGGTGCTTGTCGTTGCGGCTGATGACGGATTCATGCCGCAGACGGACGAGGCGTTGAAGCACGCGCAAAACGCCAAGGTCACGCTCCTCGTGGCCATCAACAAGACGGATGTGAAGGGCGCCAACATCGAGCAGGTGAAGGCCCAGATGCAGCAGCGCAACATCGCTCCGGAAGATTGGGGCGGGGAGACGGTGACGGTGCCCGTGTCCGCCCTCAAGGGGACCGGGGTGAACGAACTGTTGGAGATGATTCTGCTCCAAGCCGATGTGCTCGAGCTCAAGGCGAATCCCAAGGCGGAAGCCAGCGGCATCGTCGTCGAGTCCGAGATTGATTTCGGGCGCGGCCCGCTGGCCACCGTCATCGTCCAGCGCGGCACGCTCCGCGTCGGCGACGCGATTGTATGCGGTCAGCATTACGCCAAGGTGCGCGCGATGTTCGACGACAAGGGCGTCAACGTGAAGGAAGCCCCCCCGGGCACGCCCGTGCGCGTGATCGGTTGGAGCGGCACGCCGGACAGCGGCGCGTCGTTTAAGGCGGTCAAGAACTCCCGTGAAGCCGAGAAGCTCGCCGAAGTCGAGGAGTTGCGCCTCAAGAAAGTCGTGACCACGGCGGACGCCGTCCCGAAGGAACTTTCCGTCGAGGACCTCTTCAAGAACATCGCCGCCACGCAGGCCAAGGTGCTCAAGCTGATCGTCAAGACCGACGTTTTTGGCTCGGCCGAAGCGGTGCGTTCCGTGCTCGAAGGCATCAAGAGCACCAAGGTTTCGCTCGAGATCGTCTCGATCGAAGTCGGTCTGGTGACGAAAAATGACGTCCTCATGGCCGGCGCCGCCGGGTCCGTGATCATCGGTTTCCACACGAAGCTTGAGAACGGGGTCACCTCGGTCGCCAAGCACAACGCCGTGCGCGTCGAGACCTATGAAATCATCTACGAGATGGGCGACAAGGTGCGCGAGATGATGGCGGACCTGCTCGATCCCGATCTCAAGGAAACCAAGACCGGTGCCGCCGAGGTCCGGCAGGTGTTCCCGCTCGCCAAGGGTTTTGTCGCCGGCTGTTTGGTGACCGAAGGCAAGATCAACCGCAATGCCGCCGCCCGCCTCCGTCGTGGACGCGAGATCATTCACGAGGGCAAGATCAGCACGCTCAAGCGCTTCAAGGACGACGCCAACGAAGTTCGCGCCGGGCTCGAGTGCGGTATCAAGCTCGACGACTTTAACGGCTACCAAGCCGGCGATGTCATCGAGTGTTTTGAGATCCAAAAAGTCCGCGCCGCCCTGTAATTTTCGGTTTCCTCCCTCTGGTTTTCGGTTGGCTACGACCACCGGTCGGAAACCGGAAACCGCCGATTCGTCACCGAAAATCCGATGAGCAACCGCACCATCCGCGTCAACGAACTCGTCCAGCGCGAGCTCAGCGACATTCTGCACCGGTTTTACCAGAGTGAGGCCGTGGCCATCACGATCACCGACGTGAAGGTCTCGCCGGACCTGCACGATGCGCGCGTGTTCATTTCGGTGATCGGCGACGGTGAGACGGCCGAGCAAAAGCTCCGTTGGCTGCGGACCCGCGCGGTGGATATCCGCCAGGAGCTGGCCCGGCGGATCGTGCTCAAGTTTCTGCCCAAGTTCGAATACGTCCTCGACCAGTCTGTCATCCGCGGCGAACGCACGCGGAAACTGATCGACGACCTCGGTCCGATGACCGCGTCCGAACCCGAGGTCAAAGCCGACCCGGCGCCCAAGCCCTGAAGTGGAGCCGTTCTACCCAACGCTCTCGGCCGATTTCGCGCGCCTGCTGGCGTCGCTCGCGGGTCGGCGCGTGGCGGTGATCGGCCACGCCCGGCCGGACGGCGATTGCATCGGTTCGCAGGTGGCGCTCGCCCGCGTGCTCGCGGCGCTCGGCTTGGATGTCGTGTGCATCAACGCCGATGCGGTCCCGCGCCGGCTGCAGTTTCTGGTGAAAGCGATGCCGTTTCTCCGCGCCGACGACGTGGTGAACGTTCCCGACGACCGCGCGGCGATCTTCGTCGACTGTGCCGACCACGCCCGGGTGGGCGAGCGTTTGAAAGCGCGGTTCCCGGCGCCCGTCGCCGTCGTCGACCACCACCTGTCCAACGTCGGCTTTGCGACGGCGAATCTGGTGGACAGCGCATCAGCCGCGACCTGCGAGATTTTGGCGGGCGTATTTTTCGACAACAATCTGCCGGTCGATGCGCAGACCGCGCAGGCGCTTTACACCGGGATTCTGACCGACACGGGCCAGTTCCGGTTCAATTCCACGTCGCGCCGGTGTTTCGTGCTCGCCGGTGAATTGGTCGCGCGCGGCGCCCTGCCGAGCGAGGCCGGCTACCAGCTTTACGAGCGGGAGACCGAGGGCAAACTGCGCCTGCTGCAGCATTTTCTCGCGTCGCTCCGGCTCGAGTGTGCCGGTCGCGTGTGCGTGGGCACGCTCGCCCCCGACAGCTTCGCGGCAACCGGCACCAGCGTCGAAGATACCGAAGGGCTGGTCGACTACGCCCGCAGCATCGACGGCGTGGACATCGGCGCGCTGATCGAGGAAAAGGCCGACGGCACCGTGAAAGCCAGTTTGCGCGCGAAGGAGCCGGCCTACCGCGTCGATCTCGTCGCCGCGCAGTTCAACGGCGGCGGCCACGCCTGTGCGGCGGGGCTCAATCTGAAATCGGGCGGGGAAAATTTCTACGAACGCCTCGTTGCCGCCCTCACGTTGCGGCTGGTGGCGGTCGATGCGCAGAGGAGGCACTGAACCATGTTACAGCCACCGCGAGAAATGGAGGGTATTCTGCTCGTCGACAAACCGCGCGACCACACGTCGCATGACGTCGTCGCGCGTCTTCGCGGCAAGCTCAAGATGAAGCGGATCGGCCACGCCGGCACGCTCGACCCGATGGCCACCGGCCTGTTGGTCATCTTGGTCGGCAAGGCCACCAAGGTTTCGCAATATCTGGTCGGCCTCGACAAGGAATATGAAGGCACGATTGAGCTTGGGAAAGTCACGGACACGCAGGACGCGGACGGCGAGGTGATGGAGACGCGCCCGGTGCCACCGCTGACGGACGCCGACGTACTGGCGGCCGTCAAAACCTTTCTGGGTGACCAATACCAGATGCCGCCGATGTATTCTGCGATCAAGATCGCCGGCGTGCCGCTCTACAAAAGTGCGCGTAAGGGCGAGGAAATCGAACGCGAGCCGCGCTTCATCCGGGTGATGAGCTGGGAGGTGCTCCGGTACGCGACCCCGCAGATCGATTTTCGGCTGACCTGCACGAAAGGGACCTATGTGCGTACGCTGGCCCACGATCTCGGCGCGAAATTGGGCTGTGGCGCGCATCTCTCCGCGCTGCGCCGTACGGCGACCGACAAGTTCAGGGTAGACCAGGCGTTGACGCTCGAGCAAATTCAGGCGCTGACGCTGACCGAAATCGAGCAGCGGCTGATTCCGGCGCGCGAGGCGGTGCCGAGTTTTGTGCGGTGAACCGGACCGTCCAGTTCGCCACCCTCGAGGCGGCGGGTGCTTTGCCCGCGCGGCCGCTCCATTTGGCCATCGGGATGTTCGACGGCGTGCATCTCGGGCATCGCGCGGTGATCGACGCCGCGGTGCGGGCAGCCCGGCGGACCGGGGGCATCGCCGCGGTGCTGACGTTTTGGCCCCACCCCAGCGCGCTCTTTCGTCCGGCTAGTCCCACGCTTTTGATCCAGGACGGAGCGACGAAAGCGGCGGTTTTGCTGAGGCTGGGGGTCGATGCGGTGATCACGCAGCCGTTTACGCCGGAGCTCGCGGGGATTGCGGCAGACGAATTCTTGCCGTGGCTGAAGCGGTGCCTCCCGCACCTCGCGGCGGTTTATGTCGGGGAGAACTTTCGCTTTGGACGCGGGCGGCTCGGCGATGTGGGGGTCTTGGTGGCCAGTGCCCGACCGCATGCGGTCAGTGTCTTCAGCGCGCCCCGGGTCAGCTTGGATGGCGAACCGATCAGCAGCACCCGGATTCGCCGGCTGCTCGAAACCGGCGAAATGGCCGCCGCGAACGCGCTGCTCGGCTACCCTTATTTTGCGGAGGGCGTGGTCACACCCGGCAAGCAGCTGGGCCGCACGATTGGGTTTCCCACGTTGAACATCGCCTGGGTTCCCGGGCTGCGACCGCGTTTTGGCGTCTATGCCGTCCGGGTTTCGGGTTCGCCAGCGGCGCTGCCGCGGCCGGCGGTGGCGAACTACGGCCTCCGCCCGACGGTGGAACAGGCGACCGAGCCCCGGTTGGAGGTCCACGTTTTGGGGGCGTGTCCGTTTGAGGCCGGCGACGCCCTCAAGGTGGAGTGGGAGCGGTTTGTCCGGCCGGAGATGAAATTCGACGGAGTGGAGGCGCTGCGTACCCAGATTGAAAAAGATCGGGCTGCAGTAATTGCGGATTTTTCCTTGCACTGAACCGCGGTGATGGCGTTACTCGCCGACCTCAGATTTTCGGACCTTTAGCTCAGTTGGTTAGAGCGTTTCGTTGACATCGAAAAGGTCACTGGTTCGAGTCCAGTAAGGTCCACCATCTGAAACCGCCGCTTGAATGTCGGCGGTTTTTTTGTGCCTCTTATCGCCATGCTCCAATCGCTTCGCATCCGCAACCTCGCGCTCCTTGAGGAAGTCTCGCTCGATTTCGAGGCCGGGTTCACCGCGGTCACCGGCGAAACCGGCGCCGGCAAGAGCATCCTGCTGGGCGCGCTCAGCCTGCTGGCGGGCGAACGGGCGGACAAGTCTGTCATCCGGCAGGGCGCGCCGGCGTGCGAGGTCGAGGCGGCGTTGTTTTTTGTTGATGCGAAGACGATCGACGGCGTGCTGGCCGAACTGGAACTCCCGGCCTGCGAGGATGGTCTGCTGCTGCTCAAGCGGAGCCTCCCGCGCGACAAGGCGCCGAAAATTACCGTCAATGGCAGCCTTGCCACGCTCGCGGCGCTGCAGCGCCTCGGCGAATACTGGATCGACTTCCACGGACCGAGCGAGCCTCGCCGGTTGCTGAAGGAAAGCTGCCAGCTCGATCTGCTCGATCTGTTCGGCCGCTCCGGCGCTGCGCTGGCGGACTATCAGGCGAAATATCGGACGTGGCGCGGCTGGGTGACCGAGCGGGAGCAAATTGCGCGGGAAACGAAACTCTCGCCCGAGCAGATCGATTTTCTGCGCAACCAGCTCGCGCGGATCGCGACGCTTGAATTGAGCGACGAGGCGATCGAGGCGTTGGAGCGGGATTTCCAGCGCATGAGCCGCGCGCAAGAGCTGATCGAGCTGTCGGCGGCCCTGGCCGGCGGTCTCACGGGCGACGAGGGCGTGCAATCGCGGATCGCGGGACTGTTGCGCGAGGCACGCCAGCTCGAGTCGATCGATCCGGCGAGCCAGCCGCTGGCGGACCGGCTTGCTTCGGCGGCGGTTGAGTTGAACGACCTCGGCGGTGAATTTTCGGCGCTGAGCCAGCAGCTGCAATTTGACCCCGAGCAGGCCGAGCAGCTCACCGCCCGGATGAACACGTGGCTGGAGTTGAAGCGCAAGCATGGCAGCGAGCTCTCCGCCGTGCTCACGGCGCGGGATGAATTGCAGCGCCGGCTCGAGGTCCAGGGTGACCTCGAAGGCACGCTGGCGCGGCTGCAGCAGCAGATCGCCGACGCCGAACGCGCAGCGAGAAAAGAAGCGCAGGCGCTGCGTCAGGCCCGCGAGAAAGCCGCGCGGGAATTGGCCAAGGTGGCGGCCAAAGGGATCGTGCAGCTCGGTTTCAAGAAGGCCGATTTCCAGGTTCGCGTCGCGGCGTTGGCGGAAATGGGCCCGACGGGGGACTGCGGGTGCGAGTTTTTGTTTTCGCCCAATGTCGGCGAGGCGCCGCTCCCGCTCAACCGCGTGGCGTCGAGCGGAGAGCTCGCCCGCGTCATGCTGGCGCTCAAGACGGTGCTCGCCGACCTGGATGGCGTGCCGCTGCTCGTTTTCGACGAGGTCGATGCCAACGTGGGCGGCGAGATTGGCCGGGTGGTCGGCGAGAAAATGGCGGCGATCGCGCAAAGCCATCAGGTGCTGTGCGTGACGCATTTGCCGCAGGTCGCGGCGCAGGCGACCTGTCATCTGGTCGTGACGAAGGATCAATCGAAGGATCGGGCGGTCGTGACGATCGAGCCGATTCAGGCGAGCCGGAAGGCCCGGGTGAGCGAACTCGCGCGCATGCTCGGCGACAGCAAAGCGAAGAGTGCGTTGGCGCACGCCGAGGAATTGCTGGGGAAGGGGTGAGTCGAGGCCGCGAGTGCCGGTCGCCGGATCGGGCTCGCGTTTCGGAGGGGCGGTTGTTTTTTAGCCGTCGGTGTTCGCGCTCTGGAAGAAACTCTCGGCCGAGGTGTCGTCGCCGTTTTTGGCGGCGCTGATGTTATGCGCGGGATTCTGGGGCTTTGTGGCGTGGGACCAGTCGCATTGGTGGCGGGTGAAGGCCGACTACAGCTTTGGATGGTTGGTGCCGGCGTTGGTGATTTTTGCCATCTATGACCGTTGGCCGAGAATTGTCGGGGCGGCCGCGGGGTGCGCCGCCGAGGGCAGCCCGCGGGCGGCGGGTTGGCAGAAATGGGTGTTGCGCCTCTTGGTGGGCATTTCGTTGACGCTGGGGGCGGGGTTTTTCCTCCTCGGGGCGTTCTATCGGGCCGGCGCGGGAACGTCGCAGCCGGGTACCCTGGCGATCACGCTGGGGATGATCGGTCTGCTGTTTCCGCTGCTGCTGATGAATGCGCCGGAGTCACCCGCGCCCTCGTCCGGGAGTTTGGTGGGCGACGCGCGGGTCAAGCTTGCGGCGTGGTTTCTTTTTCCCGTGCTCGTGTGGCTCGTCTCAGCGCCGATGGTGTCGGCGGTCGAGCAGCAAGTGAATTTGTTTTTGCTCCGCAAGGTGGTGATGGTCGTTGCGTTCGTGTTCGACCTGCTCGGGTTGCCGATCGAGCAGCAGGGCAATGTGCTCGTGTTGCCGACGGGCAGCGTGGGGGTGGAGGACGCTTGCTCGGGGATTCGTTCGCTGACGGCGTGTCTGTTTGCGGGCTCGTTTTTGTCGGCAGTATTTTTGGAGAAGCTGTGGAAAAAAATCGCCCTGGTGGGCGCGGCGATGGGTCTGGCGTTTCTGACGAATTTGGGGCGCAGCCTTTTTCTGACGGCGTGGGCCTATCGCAACGGGCCGAGCGCGATCGAAGGGGTGGTCCACGACGTCGCGGGTTACGCCGTGCTTGGTCTCACCGTGGTCGGGTTGCTGTGCCTGCTGCCGCTGTTGAACCTGAAAATCTCGTTCGGGGCCGGGCGCGTGCCGCCCGACGCTACGGCTTAGCGGCGGGAACAATCACGACTCGGGAGGCCCGGTTGGCGCCGAGGTAAGCCTTCGCGAGTGCGGACAGTTCGGCCGCGGTGATGGCCTCGGTGTCCGCGTAGCGGGAGCGGGACCAATCGAGGACTGCGGGTTTTTCCTGGGCGCGCGAGAGGACGCTGCCGAGCCAATAGCCGTTGGTGCGGACGCTTTCGCGGAGGCCGGTGAGCACCGGTTTTTTGGCTCGCTCGAGCTCTTCTTCGGTGACGCCCTTTTCCGCGAGATCGGCGGCGAGGGCGGAGATCACGTCGAGGATTTTCTTGGTTTTAGCCGGTTCGACCGTGGTGCCGGCGAGGATGTAGCCGTAGTCGGGGTAGAGATCGCTGGCGTTGCTGCCGGCCCCGGGGCTGTAGGCGTCGCCGAGTTCCTCGCGGATTTTCACCCGCAGGCGGTCGCTCAGGACGTTGGCGAGCAGGTTCAGGCGGCGGGAGCGGCCGACGTCGCGGCCATCGGTGGTGGGCCAGTAGATCCGGACGTCGGCCTTGGGGATTTCCGTGGCGATCGGGAACTCGCGGCTGAACGGAGCGGACGGGAAGGAAACTTTTTTCAAGTCGTCATGCGCGGGCTTCGGGTCGCGTTGGGGCAGGGCGCCTAGGGTTTGGGCGACGGCGGTGATGGTGGCCTCTACGTCGAGATCGCCGACCACCGCGATTTCGATGGCGCCGCGCGCGAGCTGCGGGCCGACCCAGGCTTTCACCTCCTCGGTGTTGCGCCGGAGCATTTCATCCTTCGCGGGGAACCCGAAACGGGGGTCGCCGCTGACGAGGATACGGGCCACGTCGAGGTTGTAGGGGCCCGCGGCGGTGTGCTCGAAACCGGTGAACATCTGTTCGAGGGATTTGCGGGCCTGGCGCGCCGCTTCGGGCCGGTAACCCGGGTCGGTGAGATGGGCGGTGATGAGTTGGAGTTCGAGGAGGAGGTCGGTGGGGTTCGTGCCGCCGCCGATGGTCAATGCGTCAGCGCTGGCGCCGAAGCCGGCGCCGACGGTCTTGCCGGCCAGGATACGGCGGAGGTCGTCGGCGCTGTGCCGGCCGAGACCGCCGGCGGTGAAGGTTTGTCCCGCGAAATACGCGAGGCCGGGTTGGTCTTTGGGTTCGGTCAGGCTGCCGCTGCCGATCCGCACGCCGATTCGGATGCTGTTGGCTTCAAAATCGGTTTGCTTGAGGTTGAGGCGCACGCCGTTTTCAAAGGTCACCAGAGTGATGTCCAGATCGGCCACGCGGGAGCGTTGGGCGACTTTCCCCGCCGGGCCAAAATCAGTGTAGCCCCACCGGAGGTCGCCGATGGCTTCGGGTGCGGTGACCGCGGTGGCGGCGGTGCGGTCGTAGGCGGCCGCGATGGTCGCGGCAGCCGCGTCACCGAGCTTGGCGTTGCCGGTGACGAGGACCAGGCGATGGGACGGGCTCCATGAACGGCGGAGGGCCTCGAGGCAGTCGGCGACGGTGATTTTTGCGAGGGCCGGGGCAAAGAGCGCGAGGTCGGAGGCCGGCGTGGTGAAGACATCGCGGTCGAGGAGTTGTTGGGTGATATCCTCGGCGAGGCTGTCAGAGTGGCGGGTGGCGGCGGTTTTGACGGATTCTTCGAGGAAGTTGCGGTAATTGGCGGCGACCTCCTGCAGTTCGGCGGGCTGAAAGCCGTGGGTGAGGGCCCGGCGGAGTTCCTGATCGGCGACGCCGAGGGCGGCTTCCCATTGCTCCGGTTTGCAGCTGAGGGCGACGGTGGACTGGCGGTAGAAATTGTAAGCCTCGCCCGTGCCGGCGTTGCCGCGGTTGAAGGGCGCGTTCTCTTTTTTCGCGAGGATGGAGAGTCGCCGGTTGAGCATCATGTCGGCGAGGGAGCGCGGGAGGTAGTTGAGGCGGTTAGCGGCGGTGTCGCGCTCGTGCGTGTAGGGGGTGACGGTGGCGATCTGGACGCTCGTACTCGGGGCTTCGGACTCGTGGTGATAAAACACGCGGGTGCCGTCGGCGATGTTGAGCTTGCCCAAATTGGGCGCGGGGCGCGCGGCGGCGCGGGCCGTCAGCGGGGTGAAGGTGGCGACGACTTGTTTTTCGACCGCGGCGACATCGATGTCGCCGACAATCACGACGGACATGAGTTCGGGGCGATACCACGCGTCGTAGAAATCAACGAAGCGTTCGCGTCCGGCCTGTTCGATGACGGACGCGTCGCCGATGGGGAAACGGTGGGGAAAGAGCGAACCGCCGAGGAGGAAGCCATAGGTGGCGAGCATGGTGCGGTAGCCGACAGAGTCGCCGGTGCGTTTTTCGCTGAGGATGATGCCGCGCTCTTTGTCGAGCTCCTCGGTTTTAAGGAGGAGACCGCCGGCGTAGTCACCGAGGACGCGCAGGCCTTCGCCGAGTGTGGCGGCTTTCGTGTCGGGCAATTCGAGGAGATAGAGGGTGCGCTCGAAACCGGTGGAGGCGTTGGTGTCGCCGCCGAAGTTCATGCCCATGCGTTGGAAGAATTCGACGAGGGTGCCGGGGGCGTAGTGAGCGCTGCCGTTGAAGGCCATGTGTTCCAAAAAGTGGGCTAGGCCGCGCTGGTCCTCGGCTTCGTGGAGTGAACCGGCCTCGATGAGGAGGCGGAGGGAGGCGCGCTGCTTGGGCTCGGCATTGGCGCGCAGGGCGTAGCGGAGGCCATTGGGCAGCGTGCCGTAACGGACGGCGGGGTCGGGTCGGAGGTCGGAGCCCTCGTGGGCGAACGGAGTGGCGGCCCGGAGCGAAAGCGCGAGCAATCCGAGGGCGAGGAGGGGGAAGAGGCGGCGCATGGGAGGATGGCCGCAAAAAGCCGACGTCGGCGCAAAAGAAAAACCGGGGTGGCGGCGGTTTTTCCCGCGCGGGCGCCCCCGGGACGTCGTGCGGCCCGGGGTGCCGCGGCGAGAGCGACCTACCGCAGGCCGGCCGGGAGGATCGTGACGCGCGAGAAGCGGGCGGCGTCGAGGTCTTGTTTGGCGAGCGCGGCGAGTTCGGCCGTGGTGATGGCCTCGGTATCGGCGAGGCGAGCGCGGGGGTGGTCGAGCACGCCGGGTTTTTCCTGCGGGCGGCGGAGGACGCTGTTGAGCCAGGAGGCGTTGGTCCGGAGGGCTTGGCGCAGGGAGGTGAGAGCGGGCTGGCGCGCGCGAGTGAGTTCGTCTTCGGTCACGCCGTTCGCGGCGAGGTCTTCGCCGAGGGCGACGATGACCCCGGAGAGTGTGGCGACCATCGCGGGATCGCCGATACAGGTGGTGTGAATGGGGCCATAATCGGGACAGGTGTCGCTGGTGGTGCTGCTGGCGCGCGGGCTTAGGCGCCGCCGATCTCCTCGCGGATTTTGACGCGGAGGTGGTCGCTGAGGACGGTGGCCAGCCGGGAGAGGCGGCGGTCGCGTTTGAGGTCCATGCTGTCGGTCGTGGGCCGGCCAAGGTGGCCGTTACCCTTGGGGATTTCGTTGGGGATGGACGAGTTCCTGGTGAAGGGCGTGGCCGGGAAGGCGATTTTCTTGAGTTCGGCGAGGGCGGGTTTGATTTCGCGGTTCGGGAGCGTGCGAGGGTGGCGGCGCTGGCCGGGTGGGTGGCTTCGACTTCGCGATCGCCGATGAAGGCGAGTTCGATCGAGCCGGTGGCGAAGGTTCATTCAGCGCCGGAAAATTCAAGTGACCGGGTTCGTCGAGAGACCCAAAGCCGTGAGACGAGGGGCCGGCGCCCGAACGCGCGATTGTAACGACCGGTTTTGAGCCCAATCGGCGGAGTTGCCTCCGCCCGCCGATTCCCACAATCACGTGCGCCAAAGCTGATGATTTGGTTCTACCGCTTACTCTTTATTCCCGTGCTGATCGTAATGGCTCCGGCCTACCTGCGACGGATGCGGCGGCGCGGGGGGTATCGGGAGAATTTCGCGCAGCGATTTGGTGGGCACCCGCGGCTGCCGAAGAAATCGCCGGGCGTGCGGCGCGTGTGGCTGCAGGCGGTGAGTGTGGGCGAGATGCTGGCGATCGGACCGTTGCTGGAGGCGCTGCGGTGCGACGGCACCGAGGTCTACCTGACCACGACGACGAGCACGGGCTATAGGCTGGCGGTGGACAAATATCTGACGCTCACCGTTGGAATCGGGTATTTTTCGATCGATTGGTGGCCGTTTGCGGCGCGTGCGTGGGTGCGGATCAACCCGGATCTGGCCATCCTGACCGAGGGCGAGCGGTGGCCGGAGCACCTGCGGCAGGCAAAGAAACGGGGCGTGCCGGTGGTGTGCATCAACGCGCGGCTCTCGGACCGGAGTTTTGCGCGGATGAAATGGTTCGGGCCCGCGGCGCAGCTCATGGTGGGCGACGTCACGCGGTTTCTGCCGTGCTCGGCCCAGGATGAAGCGAGGTTGCGCGAGTTGGGCGTGCCGGGGAACAAGCTGACGCTGACGGGTAACATCAAATTGGATGTGCAGATTCCGCTGCTGGCGGACGCCGAGCGCGTGCAACTGCGCCGCGAATTGGGCCTGCCGGACGGGTTTGTGCTATTGGGGTCGTCCACGTGGTCCGGCGAAGAGGAGGCGATGCTCGGCGCGCTGCGTTTGACGCGCGAGCGGGGCGTGCGGTGTGCGCTGATGCTGGTGCCGCGGCACGCGGAGCGGCGGCTGGAGGTCGAGCGGTTGCTGGTGAAGTCGAAGCTGAAGTTTCATTTTCGCTCGAAGGGGCCGGCGCCGGGCGAGGTCGATGTACTGGTGGGGGACACGACGGGCGAACTGCGCAAGCTCACGCAGCTGGCCGACGTGGTGTTTGTGGGAAAAAGTTTGCCGCCGCATACCGACGGGCAGACGCCAGTGGAGGCGGCGGCGCTGGCGAAGCCGATCATCTTCGGCACGGGCATGGGAAATTTCCGCCTGCTATCGCGCGATCTGCTCGCGCGCGGGGCGGCGCGCGAGGCGGTGGACGCGGCGTCGCTTGCCGAGCTGGCGCAGGAGTTGTTGCGCGACGCGTCGCGGCGGGAGGCGTTGGCGGCGGCGGCGGCGGTGTGGCAGCGCGACAATGCCGGCGCGGTGGCTCGGACGCTGGCGGTGATCCGCGAGGAACTCGCAAGGCTCCGGTGAGGGTGGCGGCGCGCCGGGATCGCGCGGGCGATTTTCTCGGGCGAAGCGCAGGGTTGACGTGATTGTGACCAAGGCGTCGCTGCATTGTCACACCGCGCGGCTATCGTTGTGGCGGGGTTTATCGTTCGTCGGCGGGCTCCGGTGGTCTGACTGCCGGGTCCCGGGCGAACGGGTTCAGGTCAGGAATTCCCGGCACTCGTTGTGTGGTGCCGGGAATTTTTTTGCGGCGCGAAGGTGTGCCGGCGTCGCGGTCGGCTACGCGATTGCCTGCGCCCGATCGTTGCGCCGGAGCGCGAGCCGCTGGCAGGGGCTTCAACGCTGGAGCAGTCCCGCCGGGACGGACGGGATCCGGGCGACCACAACCTCGCCGGTGCGGCGACTGATGCCGTAGATGACGCGCCGGTCGGAGCGGTCCCAGGCCCAGGACTGGCCCTCGAAAGGGACGTCGATGGTCGTGACGTACTCGAGGGTGACGCCCATTTTGGGGAGGCGGAGGACGTAGAGTTCTTTTTCGTCGTGACCCGTGGTGTAGAGCAGGCCGTCGTCGCCCCAGCTGCCCCCGGACGAACTGCTCTTGCCCCAGTTGGCAACGACCTGCGGGGGGAAGAGCCACGATTCGTGGAGTTGCCACGCTTCGTCGAAGCGACCGACGAGGGTGGAGCGGTTGTCGGTGCCGGGCGCGGTGCCCTGGTCGTTGTAATGGGCGAAGCAGGCCCACCAGAAACCGTCTTTCTTTTCCGCCCAGGTGAGCGAGCCGTGACGGAGGCCGAGGCTTACCGACTTCACGGGTTGCACCGCTGCAAGGTCAAAATACTCCAGCGAACTGGCCATGGGCAGTTGCGGAAAATTTGAGTGGGCCAGTACGAGTTGGCCGTCCTGCACCAGGCCGCCGTTCAGGTGGACGGTGGCGCCGCCGCGGAGGCCGACCCACTCGGCGACGCGTTCGCCGGTGGTTTTGTCGTATTTGCCGACGACGTAGTTGCCGATTCCGAAAAAGTGGCGGGCGTCGACGGCGACGCCCTGATTGGCGCCCCGCACTTTCCAGCGGCGCAGTTCGGTGGCGACGAGGCCGTGCCGGGTGAGTTCGGGCTTCGGCGCAACCGGGAGGGAGGCGAGCCACGTGCGGTTGGCTTCGCGCACCGGATCGGCCGGTGCATCGGCGGCGCGGGTGGGGCCGAGTGCGAGCAAGCCGGCGAGGAACGTGAGCGCGTGGCGTCGCATGGGAGATCAAAACGCCTTCGTCAGTTCGAGTGACCAAGTGCGGCCGGAAAGGAGATTCTGGCTGACGCCGGGGCTGTACCCGAAACCGCCGGTGCCGAGGGGCGGGGTCTGGTCGGTGAGGTTCACGAGGCCGACGCGCACGCGGGTGTCGCGGAGCCACGGGCTTGGCGTGCGGCCGAAGCGATAGCCGACCGAAAGGTTGTAGGTGATGGTCGATTCGGTGATGTAACGGTAGACGAAGGCGCCTCCGGTGAAATGCTTGGCAATATAGGCGGGTTGCCCGAGCGAATCGTAGAGCGCGGCGGTCGTCGTCGCGCCGGAGTCTTGGGAGGGGCCGACATAGTAGGCGCCGAGGTTGGTGGTCCATGCGCCGGTGCGCCAGGTGACGTTGGACGTGCCGCGCCAGCGGGACGCGCCGTTGACGTTGAGATCGTTGTTTTCAATGACCGCTTGGTTGGCGGGGCGCTGCACCGAGCGGGATTTCACGAGGTAGGCCCACTCGGAGTTGAGGACGACCGTGCCGAAGGGCAGTTTCGGGAGCACGTAGCGGAGACCGAGGTCGACGCCTTCGTGGTCGCTGGTTGAGATGTTGATGAACGGCTGGTTCACCGAGAAGACTTTGCCCGCGATGCCCTGTTGGTTGCCCGGATTGGCCGTGTTGTAGGGCACGAACGCGGCGATGTCCTCGGGGGTGACGGCATAGCGCACGACGTCGGGATCGCCCTTGTAGGCGGCGGTGCCGCTGCCGAGGTCGATGGCGGAGACGGGGCGGCCGGCGGCGAGCTGGGATTTGGTGTAGGCCTGCAGAAGGGCGACGTCGCTGGCGCGGATTTGCGCGGTGCTCCTTTGGCCGAGGAGGTTGGAGCGTTCGATGCGCCATTGGTCGGCGGTGAGGCTGAGGCCCTTGATCGCAGGAATGTCGACCACGATGCCGTAGGTCTTTCCCTTGGACTCGGAGGCTTGGAGGTTCGGATTGCCGCCGAAGTAGGTGCGTTGCACGTAGGCGCCTTCGTTGGTGAGGGCGTTGCGATAGGTGTCGATATCGCCGGCACCGGCGGAGATCGACCAGCGTGGGCTGGTGAAGAGGGCGGCGAGACTCGGGGCCATGAAGCCTTCGTTGTAGGAACCGCGCAGCATGAGCCACGAGAGCGGACGCCAGTTGACGCCCACTTTGGGTTTCGTGGTATCGCCGAAATCGCTGTAACTCTCGCGGCGGCCCGAAGCGGTGAGTTCGAGGGTATTGATGAGCGGCAGGTTGCTGCGGGAACTCACCAACGGGAGGACGACCTCGGCGTAGAAGCTCGTGATGTTACGATTGCCAATCACGTCGGGCCGGGGCGGATGGAGGAGGTAGTCGTTGTCGGTCGTCTCGAGGCCGGAGCCGGCGGGATTTTCTCCGCTGAAGGGGGGGCGGAGGTCGGCGAGTTTGTCTTTGCGATATTCGGTGCCGAAGGAGCCCATGATGTCTCCGCCCCACCAGCGGAGCACGCGGCCGGTGACGCGGAGATCACCGCTGGCGATGGAACTGGTGGCGTTGCGAGCGTAGACCGAGGAGAACGAGTCAACCACAGCGGCAGGATTGGTATAGGGCTTGTCGGCGACGACCGCGCCGTTCTGAACTTTGAAGGTGTAGCCGAAGGGGTTGTAGGCGTTGGTGTCGGTGCGGGCAAGGGCCTGGGCGAGGAAGCTTTCGCGGACGTCGGGGAAAGCGAGGTCCTCGCCCTTCACGCGGTTGTAGAAGGCGGAGGATTCCCAATTCCAGGTGTCGCCGAGTCGGCCCTTGAGGCCGGCGGCGGCGCGCACGACGTCGGCCTTGGTGGAGATTTTTTCAACACCGAGATCGGGCAGCGTGACCGAGGCAAGGCTGACGGCGCGCGGGGCGCCGGTGAGGCGCGGCGTGCCGTCGGCATTGGGTGCCCCGGTGGCGCTGTAGAAACGGGAGCCGTAGGGGTTGTAGGGGTTGTCCAACGACATGACGGCGAGCTTGTCGCTGGTGGGGGCGTTCAGCGCGAGGGGTTGGCGGACCATCGTGGAGTCGGCTTGGTAGTAGGAGAAATCGGCGAAGGCCGTGACGGTTTTGGTGACGTCATACTCAGCCGAGAAAAACGAATTGGCGCGGGCCATGCGCGGGGAGGCCATGCCGAATTGGTTGAGATCGAGGTAGAATTCCGGATTGGCGGCAAACGTGGGCGCGACGGTCGTGAGCGTCGGGGTGCCGGCGACGGGACGAAACCAGTTGCTCGCGGTGGCGGTGCCGAGGCGGAAGATCGGCCAGCGGCCGCGGGCGGTGCGGGCGTCGAAGGGACCGCCGAGGGCGTTGAAGGGGGCGGGGGCCTTGGCGGTGAGATTCGAAGTGGAGCTGAAATCGCGGTCGCGAAGGAAAATCGCCTCTTTGTACAGGGCCTCGACGGTGCCGAAAATCCGCCCCTGACCGCCGGCGAAGTTGGATCCGAAAGTAAGGGTCGCCTGCGTGCTCTGGCCGCCGCCGCCCTCAGTGAGGCCTTGGCGGAGCATGATCTCGGTACCCTGGAACGAGCGCTTGAGGACGTAGTTGATGACGCCGCCGACGGCGTCGGAGCCGTAGATCGCGGAGGCACCATCGCGAAGCACCTCGATACGCTCGATACCCTGGGTCGGAAGCTGGTTGACGTTCACGGCCTGCGAGAGGCCGGCGGTCATCGGGTTGATGGCCATGCGGCGACCGTTGACGAGGATGAGGGTGCCGGTGGCTCCGAGATTGCGGAGGTTGATATTGGCGTTGTCGCCGCGCGCGCCGGAGGAGCCGAGGCGGGTTTCGTTTTCC